>JANMIH010000049.1:0-6045 GCA_031375685.1 Polaromonas sp.
GCTGATTTCCAGCAACCCGCAGTGGATCAGGCAAAACATGCCGTCATCACTTGGCAAACCGTTTTATCCGGGTCGCTAATGGCTGGTTTTCGATGTTATTTGTGTGTTTTGGTTTGATGTTTTTTAACTTTGAAGGAACAAAAAATGAATGATTTGAACAAGCGCTCACTTTTAAAAGTGGCCGCACTGAGCGCGCTGGCTGCGGCAGCTCTGATCGGCTGCGGCAAAAAAGAAGCCGCTGCACCCGTGGCGGCAGCGCCCGCATCAGCCCCTGCAGCACCCAAAGCAGAGCCCTTCAAGGCAGCGTGGGTCTATGTGGGTCCTGTCGGAGATGCCGGCTGGTCGTTTGCGCACGACCTGGGCCGCAAGGCCGTTGAAGCGGAGATGGGCGACAAAATCAAGACAACCTTTGTCGAGAGCGTGCCTGAAGGGGCCGATGCCGAGCGCGTGATTCGCGACTTGGCCACGCAAGGCAACAAGGTTATTTTTGCCACCAGCTTTGGTTACATGGAGCCCATGCTTAAGGTTGCCAAAGACTTTCCGGATGTCAAGTTTGAGCACGCCACCGGCTACAAAACCGCACCTAACATGCGTGTTTACGATGCCCGTTTTTACCAGGACACCTACATGGCGGGCATCATTGCCGGCAAGATGACCAAGACCAACACCCTTGGTTTTGTGGGCTCGTTCCCGATTCCCGAAGTGCTGCGCAACATCAATGCCTTCACATTGGGCGCACAGTCCGTCAACCCCAAAATCAAAACCCGCGTGGTCTGGGTCAACAGCTGGTTTGACATCCCGAAAGAAACCGAAGCTGCCCAAACCCTGATCAACGGTGGCGCTGACGTGCTGCTGCAAAACACCGACTCCACCGCTGTGCTGCAGACGGCTGAGAAAAACGGTAAATATGCTTTTGGCTGGGACTCTGACATGAGCGCCTTTGCGCCCAAAGCGCATTTGGGTTCTGCCATTGTTGACTGGAGCAACTACTACAAAAAGTCCATCAAGGAAGCCATGGACGGTTCCTGGAAGGGCGACATCGTCACCCGCTGGGGCGTTGCTGAAGGCCAGAATGACCTGATCAAGATTGCCGATGTTGTGCCTGCTGAAACCAAAGCCAAAGTGGACGAAGTCAAGGCTGCCATCAAGGGCGGCACGTTTGAGGTGTTTACCGGCCCCATCGTCGACAGCGCCGGTAAAGAGCGTTTGGCCAAAGACGTGAAGGCAGACGACGACTGGCGCGGCAAGGTTGACTTCTACGTCAAAGGCGTTGAGGGCAAAATCCCCGCAGGCAAGTAAAGCCAACATCAAAAGCAGCACCGAACTGCGCTTTTGCTGAAACAGGGGTTGCGGGTCGCTGGAGGAAACAGAGGACACGCAACCCTTTTTTTATGGATTGAAAACGACAGATGATTGAAAAATCCCTTTGGCATCCCGTTGGCAAACTGGGCGACCTGGCAGGCGGCCCACATGCCGTGGTGGTGCTGGATCAAGACGTGGTGGTGTGGCAAACGCCCGGTGGTGCGTTTCAAGCCTGGGCTGACCGTTGCCCACATCGCGGCACCAAATTGTCGCTGGGGCAGGTTGCTGGAGATCGTCTCGAATGCGCGTATCACGGCTGGCAATTTGACGCGACGGGTCACTGCAAAGTCATTCCGGCGCTGCCTGACTTTGTGCCGCCGCTTGGCCAGCGCGCATGCACTTACCAGACTCGCGAAGCCTACGGTTTGTTATGGGTGCAAATGGTCAAGGGTGAGCATGCTGTTCCTGCATTTGCAGCCGAAACAGACGAGCGCTTGCGCAAGGTCAATTGCGGGCCTTACACCGTTAACGCCAGCGCCCCACGCATTGTTGAAAACTTTTTGGACCTGTCGCACTTTGCCTTTGTGCATGAGGGCTGGCTGGGCACACGAGAGGCTGTTGAAGTGCCGCACTATGACGTGACACCCACACCCACCGGTGTGCTGGCCACAGGCTGTAAAGCCGTGCAACCGCGCTCGTCAGTGCATGCCACGAGCCATGCCATGGTCGAGTACACCTACGAAGTTGTCAGCCCCTACGCCGCTGTGCTGACCAAAGTGCCTGAGGCGGGCACGACCGCGGTGGCTGACTTGCGTGAATCGATTGCGCTGTTTGTATGCCCTGTCACGCCTGAGACCAGCAGGGTGTGGATACGCATGGCCATGAATGATTTTGAATCGCCAGACCAGACGCTGATTGATTTTCAAAATACGATTTTTGCCCAGGACCAGCCGATACTTGAATCACAGAGGCCCAAACGTTTGCCTTCACAGGCAGGGGCTGAGCAGCATTGCGCGGCTGACCGGTTGTCGGTGGCTTATCGGCGTTTTCTGGTTGACTCGGGTATCACTTTTGGCATCTGTTAGTTTGCGTGTGCAGAGGTTTTACATCACCCGCAGCTTTAACAAATCGTAAACATCATCCCTGCTGCTGACGGCAAGAATTGTCAGGCACTTGGCATCATCATTGACGTGATAGGCCAGCCTGTACTGGGGGGTCGTGGTTTTGATTTTGTACGTATCGGGCACGCCATGCAATGCATCTTTTGCAACGCGTGGGTTTGTCAAACGCTCTTTTTGAAGTTTTTGCTTGAAACGCCGCTTGATCGCAACATCGAGTTTGCCCCACTCCCGCTCTGCATCGGGGTGGATGGCCAGCTCATAACTCATCGAGCGTGATCTTGCGTGCCGTGCCCAGCGTAGCGATGCGGCTGTAGGCCTTGTCGGTAATCACGCGGTCTGCCAGCTGATCCATGATCCGGGCCATCAAGCTGCTGGAGACGATGTAGCCCGCAGGGCGGTTGTGGTTGAGCACAACCACCGCTTCATCGCCCGCCTGCTCAAAAGCCCTTGCGGGGGCCTCGCGCAAGTCTGAAATGCCAATGCTGTGGTGTGAAAGAATACTGTCCATCCCCAAAGTATACCAAATATCGACGAAATTTAGTTTTTTCAGTATGATTTCATCATGAATCAAATACCCTTCAAACCGATTTCCCCAGACCGTCTGCCCAACCTGCTGCGCGCCATGCCCAAGGCCGAGCTGCATATTCACATTGAGGGCTCGCTGGAGCCTGAACTGATTTTTGCACTGGCCGAGCGTAACAAAATCACCATTCCCTACAGCAGCGTTGAAGAGCTTCGTCAAGGCTATGCCTTTACCAACCTTCAAAGCTTTCTGGACATCTACTACGCTGGCGCCAGCGTGCTGATGACCGAGCAGGATTTTTACGACATGGCACGCGCCTACTTTGCCCGTGCAGCTGCTGACAACGTGGTGCATGCAGAACTGTTTTTTGACCCGCAAACCCACACGGCTCGCGGCGTGAGCATCGACGTGGTCATCAATGGCCTGTACCGAGCCTGCAGGGACGCAGAAAGCGAGCTGGGCATCAGCGCATCTCTCATCATGTGCTTCTTGCGACATTTGAGTGAAGAAGAAGCCTTTGAAACGCTCGAACAGGCGTTGCCGCATCGCGCCAAAATCATCGGTATTGGCCTTGATTCAGGCGAGGTGGGCAACCCACCTGAAAAGTTTGCCCGCGTGTTTGCGCGCTGCCGTGAGCTGGGTTTTCATCTGGTCGCCCATGCGGGTGAAGAAGGCCCGCCTGCCTATGTATGGACAGCGCTGGATGTACTGAAAGTCGAGCGTATCGACCACGGCGTGCAGTCCAGCAAAGATACCAGCCTGATGCAGCGCCTGGCCAAAGACCGCATTGCACTCACGGTATGCCCGCTGTCCAATCTCAAGCTCTGTGTGTTCCCTGACCTGGCCAGCCACAACCTCAAACATTTGCTGGACGCAGGTCTTGCGGCAACGGTCAACTCAGACGACCCGGCCTACTTTGGCGGTTACATGAATGACAACTTCACCCAGACTTTTGCCGCCACGGGCTTGCAGGCAGAGCATGCCTATATGTTGGCGCGCAATAGCTTTGAGGCCAGCTTTATCGATGCGTCGGCCAAACATCGACTCATTGACAAACTCGATGCGACTTTCGAGGCTTTTAGTTGAGCCGCTAAAATTGACGGTCATGCTTGCTGGCCCGGCACGCATGGCTAATTCATTTTCCGGGCTCATGTCGAGGACTACCATGTATAAAAACCTCACGACCCAGCTGTTGCTGCTGCGTGTCTTATGAGTTATCAAGTCAAAGAAATTTTCTACACGCTCCAGGGCGAAGGTGCCAATGCGGGCAGGCCCGCCGTGTTCTGCCGCTTCGCGGGATGCAACCTGTGGTCTGGCCGCGAACAAGACCGCGCTACTGCTGTGTGCAATTTTTGCGACACCGACTTTGTCGGCACAGATGGCACGCTGGGCGGCAAGTTTGCAGATGCAGACGCGCTGGCCAGTCAAATTGCAGCGCAATGGCCAAATGCAGACCACACCAACCGGTTTGTCGTGATGACAGGCGGCGAGCCTTTGCTGCAAGTTGACACAGCTTTGATTGACGCACTGCACGCACGCGGTTTTGAAATCGCGGTCGAGACCAACGGCACCATCGCCGCACCTGTGGGCATTGACTGGATTTGTGTCAGCCCCAAAGCCGGTGCGCCCTGGGTGCAGCGCGAAGGCCATGAACTGAAACTCGTGTGGCCCCAATCCAGCTTTGATCTTGATGAACTTGAAGCCGCCAGCTTCACCCACCGCTATTTGCAGCCGATGGACAACGTCCTGAAAGCAGCCAACACAACCGACTGCATTGCCCTGTGCCTGCAGCGCCCCGCGTGGCGGCTCAGTTTGCAAACCCACAAAATGACAGGCATACGTTAGAGCACACGATGAACTATCAAATAAGCCAAACCTTCTTCTTCGACGCCGCCCACACCTTAAAGCGCGAGATAGAAGCCGACAGCAGCCGCCGCATTCACGGCCACACCTACAACGCTGAAATCACCCTGTCAGGCCAGCCCGACCCCGCCACAGGCATGGTGCTCGACCTGGGTCGCGTGCGCGCCGCGATTGAATTGTTGCGCCCCCAACTGGATCACCGGATGCTGGACGATGTGCCCGGCTTGGGCACGGCCACTCTCGAAAATTTGTGTGCTTATATCTGGCGCGCACTGGCTCCCAGCTTGCCTGGCTTGGCAAGCGTGCGGGTCTGGCGTGAGGGCATGGGCGACAGCTGCACGTTGACTGAAACATGAAAGCCTACCGCGCCAGCCTGCTTTACTTCAAAAGCAAAGAGGCCATTTACGAAGAAGATGGCCTGTTGGTTGTCGGCCCCAACAACCAAGGCCGACAAGTTGTGCAAGCCATCGGCAGTTTTCAGAGCTTGCGTCACATCTATGCAGACCTGGCTGTCGAACACCACCCTGGCCGCATCATCGCCCCCGGTTTTGTCGACATGCACATCCACTACCCGCAGACAGACGTGATTGCCTCGCCCGCTGACGGCTTGCTGCCATGGCTTGAAAACTATACTTTCCCGGAAGAAAAAAACTTTGTATCGCCCGAATACTGTGCGCAAGCAGCTCAGTTCTTCATAGCGGAATTGCTTTGCAACGGGGTTACCACAGCACTCACCTTTGCCACATCGCATGTGGCATCCGTCAACGCCCTTTTTTCTGAAGCGCAAAAGCACAGCCTGCGGCTGATCACAGGCAAGTGCCTGATGGACCAGAACGCGCCTGACGGCCTGCGTGATGAAACTGGGCAAAGCCTGATCGACACTGAAGCTCTCATCAAACAATGGCATGGGGTTGACCGCCTGGGCTACGCCATCACGCCGCGTTTTATTCCCACCTGCAGCGCAGCCCAATTAAGCGGCGCAGGTGAGCTGGCTTCCAAATACCCAGACGTGTGGGTTCAGTCCCACGTCGCTGAAAACGTTGACGAAATCGCCTGGGTCAAGCGCCTTTACCCAGATGCCCGCAGCTACCTCAGTGTTTACGACCAGTACGGCCTGCTTCGCCCCAAAGCCGTCTACGCCCACTGCATTCACATCGACAACGAAGACCCGGCGATGTTGCGTTCAACAGGCACAGCCGCTGCCATTTGCCCCACCAGCAACCTGTTTTTGGGCAG
>JANMIH010000413.1:0-3295 GCA_031375685.1 Polaromonas sp.
AGAACAGCAGCACCTTGCGGCCTTCAGCCAGCAGCTCGGGCAGCAGTTCCATCAACAATTCAAGCTTGGCCGATTGCTTGACCTTTTGTGCAGCAGGCACAGGCACCAGACGCGGGTCGCAGCATACTTGCCGTAATTTGAGCAAGGCATCCAAAATTTGAATTTGCGATTTGGCCAACCCTTTGTTGGTCAACGCATCGCACGGCTTTTTCAGTTGTCAAGCGGATGGTTTCGTACAGGTCGGCTTGCTTGCCAACGAGTTCCACACTTGAAACCATTTCCTGCTTGTCGGGCAGGTCGGTGGCCACATCGCTTTTGTTACGCCGCAGCATGAAGGGCGTGACACGCTGCCTGAGGTGTGCAAGCTTCTCGCTGCTGCCCAGCTTTTCAATCGGGGTGCGAAACAGTTGCTTGAACTTGGCCTGGCTGCCCAGAAATCCGGGCATCAAGAAGTGAAACAGACTCCACAACTCACCCAAGTGGTTTTCCATCGGCGTGCCGGACAGGCATAGCTTGTGGCGCGTATTCAGCTCGCTCACCACTTGCGCGGCATGGCTGTGGGCGTTTTTAATGTTTTGCGCTTCGTCCAGCACCACGATGTGCCAGCTTTGGGCTTGCCAGCGCTCGCGGTCACGCTGGAGCAATGAGTAGGGTGCTATCACCACGTCATGCTCGGCCATGTTGGTAGCGGCCTCGTGCCTGTCCGCCCCATGCAGCACCAGCGTGCGCAGGGTGGGCGTGAAGCGCTCAGCCTCTTTTCGCCAATTCCCCATCAGGCTGACCGGCGCAATGATGAGGGCGGGCAAGCTAAGGCGCCCGGCATTTTTCTCTGTCAACACATGCGCCAGCGTTTGCAGTGTTTTGCCCAAGCCCATGTCGTCGGCCAGCACGCCGCCCAGCGCGTGCGTGCGCAAGAACTGCAGCCAACCCAGGCCCTGCAATTGGTAGGGGCGCAAGGTGGCTTCTAGGCCATCGGGCAAAGCCACTTCAGGCAAGCTGCTGCGCCCGGCCAGTTGGTTGACCATCTCACGCAGGCTGTCTGCGCCTTGCCAGCGTGCGCCTGCACCCAAGGATGCACCCAAGCGCAGGGCTTCAAGCCGCGACAGACGCAGGCTGTCGCCCGCCAGCTCTTTGGTGGTTTTGTCGCCGACCAGCTCAAGCAGGGCTTGCAGCCAGGGCTTGAGTGGCTCGGTAGGTAGGCGTAAATAACTGCCGTCGGGTTGTTCCAGGTACACATGCTCTGGCAGTTGCACAGTGGCGGAATCGTCGTGGGTGGTGGCCGCCAGGTGCGCCAGCAGGTCTGGCAGTAGCGGCAAGATGTTGTGCCGCACACCATCAATTGCCATGCCCAATGACAGGTCAAACCACGGTGAAGAGCCGCCGTCGGGCTGCCCAGGTTGACCAGGTTTGTCTGTCAGTTGCACGTCCAGATCGTCGGCTCGTATCACCCAGTCGTGCAAGTCGGGTGCTGCTACCAGCGTGAAACCCGCGTCTTTAAAAGTCACAAAACCCTCATCCACCCAACGCAGCCAAAGCTGCTGCTGCGTGCTGGAGTGAAAAGGCAGATAAAACTGACCTTGCGCGTCCCCGGTCAAACCCAGTCCTCGCAAAAAGTCGTGCGCAGCTTGCTCTACAGGCAGATCGCGATGCAGCATCACGCGCACTGCAGGTTTGTTGTTTGACGCGGGCATTTCGAGCAACGTCGGGTTCTGGCTATGCGCTGCATAAACCAGCAATTCGTTGTAGTCAAAACGCAAAGTCGCCCGCAACAAGCCCAGCCGCGGCACGTCTTTAACTGCCACTTTTTCAATGTGCAAAAACCATTTGGGCGTGAAGCCCTGCCACACGTCAGGCGCTTTGATCATAGGCGGCAACGGTACGCCTGACAGGCGCTGGAGCAGCTGCGATTCGTGCCGCGCAAAGGTCGATTGCGCAATCGCTGGGGCTTGCAGCAGCAGCGACAGATGTTCTGATGACACGCCCGGCAATTGCATCGCGCCGCATAGCCCGGCATTGGTGTGCAGATACAGCGGCGGAGCGTTGGCAAACCATTCAATGCCCTCTGTAGGATTAGCCAACATGGGCACCAGCGCCCACTTGGGGTCGGCAAACTCGTCGGTTGCTGATACGTTCTGACCCACTTTGACCTGTTGCCATTCAAACGCCAATGGCAAGTTGTTGCCCATCCGCAAGGGCTCCCCCTGCAGGTAGCCTTTGGCCTCTGCGTACAGTCGTCCGGTTTTAGCTGCCAGCTGCAAGGCCAGTAAACCACTGGGGCCTGCCAGCACGCACTGGCTGGTGGGACTGTGGAAGCTGTAAGTGCGGGCGGCCAGGCCTTCGATCAAATTCAGAATATCAATATCAACCGGGAGCGGGGAGCTTATGCGGCGCATGGTTTTGAGCTTGGCCCAGTTGCCGTTGTTCAGCCTGCGCGTGAGCCAAGCGCTGAGCTGCATGACTTTTTTGCTGCCCATCTGCGCATGGCTAAGGGTGTAGACCAAATGGTCGTCGGCTTCATCTTGTGCGCTGTCATGCGACGCGTTGCCAAACAAGTCCAGCCACTGGCTGACTTGCTGATCAGACTGCGCAGCTTCGCGTGCGGCTTTGGCTTCCCGTTGCATTTTTAGTTGCGCTTGTTTGAGCTCTTCCAGTTCCTGGACGCTCAGGCGCTTGCTGGGGTCATCCGGCAATTGTTTTTTTGCTGCAAGGCTGTTGGCTGACTTATAGGCCGCCTTGAGCGCCAGTGCCACGCTGTGCTTGCAGTCGTGGCTCACCGGGCAGGTGCAACTGCCATCGAAAAATTGAACCTTGCCGTGTCCAGAGACTTCCAGGGTGACGGTGGTGTCATAAACCTCACGGCCACTGCCCTCGACCTGGCCTTCAATGTGCCATTCGCTGCTGCTGGCGGGGCTTAAAGAGTAGCCCAGCACTTTCTGGCTGAGGTACACCTCCATAGCGCGTGCAAACGTGGCGGCTGACACTTGTTTGGCCAGCGACTCTGGGCGCATCAAAAGCGTTGCCATGTTTAAGCTCTTTCCGCAGCGCCAGCAGACTTGTCACCAACGCCTGCAGATTTTGCCTGCACATCAGCGTGGTAACTGCTGCGCACCATCGCGCCGACGGCCGCGTGGGTAAAGCCCATTTTGTACGCCTCGGCCTCAAACATCTTAAAGGTGTCGGGGTGCACATACCGGCGCACGGGCAGGTGGCTCATGCTCGGGGCCAGGTACTGGCCAATGGTCAGCATGTCGATGTTGTGTTCGCGCATGTCGCGCATGACTTGCAAAATCTCTTC
>JANMIH010000480.1:0-7790 GCA_031375685.1 Polaromonas sp.
CGTCTGTAGATGTGCAGTCTGTTCCTCGCTTTGATAGCCGATTTCGTTGACGTCAGTGCTGAGAAATACCGTCACCAAGAAGTGTTTATTCAACACCCTCGGTTGACTTTATGGGAAGTCCCTGTAATTGGGCTAGAGCTTGTTTTTTCTGTAAAAATCTAGACGCAGGCGTAAAAAAACCACCTCGCGGTGGTTTTTTTGATGGCGACAGTCTTTAAGCGGCCTTTTTGACCCAAGCACTGCACCAGCCCTTGGCGGTGACTGACTTGCCCGAAAAAAGCGGGCAAGGGCCGGCGGCTTCTTTTGGCTTGCCAGCGTACAACTGGCAGTTGGCGCAGTTTTGGTCATTGGTGTGCTTGGGGTATTTTTTGGCATCGACCTTGGTGGTGTCAGCGGCGTAGCCCAGGCCAACAGCAGCCGGATCTTTTTCAGACAGGGCTGGCAATGCGGCCTGAGCCATGGCGTTGCCAGCAACCAGCGCAGAAGCGCCTGCGGCAGTGTGAATCATGAATACGCGGCGATTGGTGTTTGTCATCGTGATCTCTTTATCAGTTGTGGGTTTATTTACTAACTCCAATATCTTGCCATACAACTACCCATGCGTCCATTTCAGAACTCAGTAGTAACCTGGTTTTGTCGGTTTTAAGCGGTGCAGGGCAGGCTGGCGATCTTGCCAGCTTGATGCGTCATTTTTGATGTTTTTAAGCCATTTTTAGCTGCAAAAAAGGCCTATAGACCAGTAAATACGGGCGCAATCAGCTCTTATTTTAATATCGATTTCACGTCACCTGCTGGAAAATATGCATCGCAACAACATCCGCACGCTCTTCATGAGCCAAATGCCCCAGACCCGGCAAGACCACCAACTGTGGGGTGACTTTGGCTGACGCTTGAGCCAACTGGATCATCACCTGGGTTGCCTGGCGCGGCGGCACGGTCTGGTCTTGGCTGGCGACCATCAGGCTCAGCGGCGTTGCCAGACGCGGTAGATCCGCAGCCAGTGACGGCAAATCCCAGTTGGCCATCATGTTGAGCGCCCCGGCGGCGTGCCTTGGGTTGCCAACCAGTTGACCATACAGGGCCATGCCTTGCGCATCCAGTTTCGATCCAGTGCTGTCCATCAGCTTTTGCAGTACCTTGGGGTGTGTGGCTTGCCTGGCGAACAGTGCGGGCACAAACGGCAGCGCTGCCATCAGTTTGGCCGCAGGTGAAAAGACCTGACCCGCCAGCCCGCCCAGAGGTTGCAAAGCGCCATTGATGCTAACGATGTGCGCGAGGCGATCGGGCGAAACCAGGCCATCCAGCGCCATACGCACAGCCAGCGCAGCGCCAGCCGAATGGCCAATCATGAGCGTGGGGTTGATATCCAATACAGCCAGCAGACCGCCAATGGCCTTGGCCATGCCGGGCAACGACATGAGTTGCGAGCTTGAGCCGCCAGAGGGCATGTCGGTAAACGCATGACCAGGCAAGTCAAGTGTCAGCACCTTGAAATGTGACGCCAGCAAGGGAGCCAGCCCGCGCCATGAGTGGGTGGATGCGCCTGTGCCGTGCAACAACAGGGCCACTGGAATGTCCGGGCCTTCGCCAGATGACTGTCCAAACTGCTGAACATGCCAGCGCAAACCCGCAGCTTGTACAAAACGGCTGTTCGCACGGTGCGGCCAGTCACGCCCATCGGTGTCCCACTGCAGGGGCTGGGTCATGATGTTGGCCCGGTCATCAGCTCACTTTCCCTGCACGCTGGCCAACTGAACCACCCGCGATACCGTCTGCGCACCCGCGTACGGCAGCGGCACGTAGGCTGCGCCCATCTCGCTGGCCAGGGCTTGTGCGGCGGCTTGTGGTTGTGGTGACGTGTCGAGCAACAAGGCCGTCATGCCTGCCGCAAGCAGTTGACGCGCGGCGGTCAGTGCGTCTTCGGTGGCTTTGGCGCGACCCGGTGAACCGTCGCGGGCAATGTTGCCGCGCCCATCGGTCAGCAGCACGATGATCGGTGTTTCACCCCGACGCCTGATCTGCTCGGCCAGATCACGCGCTGCATCCAGCGCGGTGGCCAACGGTGTACCACCGCCGCCAGGCAGCCCGGCCAGGCTGCGTTTGGCGCGTGCCAGAGAGCGGGTAGGCGGCAGCAGCAACTCGGCAGTTTTGCCACGAAATGCCAGCACGGCAACATGGTCTCGCCGCACGTAACAGTCGGCCAGCAGCAGCTCGACAGCCCCTTTTGCCTCGGCCAGCCGGTTCAGTGCTGACGAGCCAGAGGCGTCCACCACAAACAGCGTCGTGGTCTGCCCCGTCTCCCTGAAACGGGTCACGCAAAAGTCTTCGCGGCGCACGTGGATGCGTTGGGTGCCTGCTGGCGTGGGGTTTTGGCGTTCACGGAGTTTTTGCCACGGCGCAGCGCTGCGCAGTGTTTCAATCACATTGAGCCGCGCACCTGCGCCAGGCTCGCCGCGCCGCGCGCCCATTGGCCTGCCGCGCTTTTGGCTTTTTTGCACCGCGCCTGATCGCCCTGCGGCCTGCGCGCGACTTTTGGCAGTTTGGCCAAGTTGCAGTGCGGCAAGCAGACCTGCAGGAATGGCGGCGCGAGCGGCTTCAAGCACGTTGTCGGCCAGGGTTTCGCTGTTGTTGATGTCTGCATCGTCGGGGGGCGGCCCCTCTGGCGTTTCAGGCTGGTCAGCGTTTTGCTCGGGTGGCTCGGGCGGGGATTCGCTTTCTTCTTGCGCTTCTTGTTCTTCTTCAATTTGTTCGTTCGGGTCAGGCGCTTGTGGCACTTGCGTCGCGCGCGGTGCAAGCACCAGCCTGGCTGCCAGCGCCGCATGGGCTTGAGTGACATCCTGCAAGCCATCCAGGGCCGCTGCGCAACGCGCGGCTTTGACGGCAAACAGCGGTGCGCGCAGTGAGTACACACCCAGTGCCAAAGCGGCAGCGCACAGGGCTTGAAAAATATCGTCAGAGACCTGAACGCCAGGCAAAAGTGCTCTGGCTTGTGCAATGTCTTCAGCCGTCCATGGGCAGGCATCATCATCCGCAGGGGTGGCTTTGAGCCGCACCAAAAACGCCAGTCTGTCGAGCAGCGCTGTTGGTACTTGCTCGTCGTCCTCCAGGCCTTCGTCCAGCGCCACCACGCCCAGGCGTGCAGGCAGCCGCAGGGCCAGGCCGTCGCGCTCCAGGGCAACTTCTTGCGTGTCCAGCACTGCGGCCAGCCGTGCGGCATTGCCAGGGGACACGCGCTCAGCCATGGCCAGTGTCACCACGCCGCCATCGGCATGCGCCAGAACGCCCTGCTGCGCGATGGGCCGGCCTGCGCCTAGGGTAGCACCCAAGTCCAGGCCACCCAGCAAGGCTGCATCGTTGATGTTCAGAGGAATCCGGCGCTGCGGCGTGCCTGCCGGCAAAAGTTGTTTGAGGCAAGACAGCCACTGGTCGCGCGCTGGGCTGGCCGATGCGCGGAGTGACACACCACCTAAACCCGACGGATCGACAGCAAATAACGCCGCGACCACATTCATTGACGACCCCCACGCTGACCACTTCGTGTGTTGCGCTGCACCTTGCAGGCCGCCGCTCGCCAGAGGCTTCGCTTCTGGTGCCTGTCCCAATTTGCACGTGCAAATTGGGAGCCGCAGGCACCAGCCCAGAGGGGGCGTGTTTTCCTAGGGGGCGGCCCGTCGGAAAACCTCATCAAGCCCCCATTAACTCAACAACAGCGCGATCGACCCTTGCCGTAGAACCTGAGTCATCCAGCGGGTTACGACGCAAACGGTGGCGAAGCGCCGGGGCGGCAATGCGCTTTAAGTGCACATCCGTCACGGCGGCATCGCCTTGCAGCGCCGCGTAGGCACGCGCGGCACGAATGAGCGTCAAGTCCCCGCGCAGCCCGTCTGTGCCCAACGCCATACAAAGCTGGGCTGCACGCTCACGCGCTGTGTCGCTGATCTGTACCGCATCCAGCCGGGTTCTGGCCGCGATGATCCGCTTGCGGATTTTTTCGTCTTCTTTTTTCCATTTTTCTGCGAAAGCTGCAGGGTCATGCTCAAACGCATCGCGGCGTTTGACAACTTCAACACGGTCTGCAAGTTCTGTCGGCGTTTTAACTTCAACCGACAAACCAAATCGGTCTAACAATTGTGGGCGCAGCTCGCCCTCTTCAGGGTTGCCACTGCCCACCAGCACAAAGCGAGCCGGGTGACGAACGCTCAGGCCTTCACGTTCCACCACGTTCTCGCCCGACGCGGCGACATCTATCAGCAAGTCAACCAGATGGTCTTCCAGCAAATTGACTTCATCGATGTATAAAAAACCGCGATTGGCGCGCGCCAGCAGGCCCGGCTCAAAAGCCTTGACACCCTGCGACAGAGCCCGTTCGAGGTCAAGCGCGCCGACAACGCGGTCTTCAGTCGCACCCAGCGGCAGGTCTACCACGGGCACAGTCATCAAATGACTTTTAACGGGTGTTTTAGAAGGCGCAACACCGTCAGCCACAAAAGGATTGGCCGGATCGCTGTTGTAAGCGCAGCCGACAACAGCACGCATTTTGGGCAGCAGTGCCGCCAGCGCCCGCACGGCCGTTGACTTGCCCGTGCCGCGATCACCAAACACCAAAATGCCGCCAATGGCCGGATCAACAGCGGCGATCAAAATCGCCAGCTGCATCTCGTCCTGACCCACAATCGCTGAAAAAGGAAACGCAGTTGCCATAGTGGTCAAAGTATAAAGTCACACCCGCGCCCGTTCACGCAGTTGTTGCTGTGCGTTGACTTTAATTCTCTGGCCTGCCTGGCCATGCCCTTTCATGCTTTCCTTGCTGTACTTAGGTGCGCGGATCGCCTGCTTTCTTGGTTTTTTTACTGCCTTCATAGCGCGTCATCAGCGGCGTGACAGATATGCCATGCGCAATCACCGATGTCACGATGACGGCCAGCGTGATGGCCAACAACTGCTGCGCCAGCGGCTCTGCAATGCCGTGACTGATGGCATACAGCAGGTAATACAGCGAGCCAATGCCGCGTATGCCAAACCAGGCCATCAGGCGGCGCTGGGCGGGTTTGGCGTCTGTGCCCAGCAGGCCAATGGCCACAGCGGCAGGGCGAATCACCAAAAAAAGCAGGGGAACAAACCAGAGCATGTCAAAACGAAATTCGACGGTTGCCAGCAGTGCGCCCACCACCAGCACGATGGCCACCTCGGCAAAGCTTTCCAGTTGGCTGTTAAATCGCTCGACTTGCCGCATCATGTGGGCCGGCGCATGGCTGCCAGTGGCGCAATGGTCTTCGGCACTGAGTTCGCTTGCCTCGTTTCTGGTCGTTGGTGTTGCCATCTCCTTCGGTTCGTCAATCCGCCTGAGCGCCAGTCCCGCCGCAAAGACGGCCAAAAAGCCGTAAGTCAATGTGAGCAGCGCCAGCCCATATGTCAACGCAATCAGGCCAAGGGCGATGAATTCGTCTGAGCCCAAGGCTTCACGCCGCTGGGTACGCAAGTAAATGATCACCCGCCCCACCCCCGTGCCCATGGCATAGCCCAAGGCCAAGCCGCCAGCCACCGCCCACAACACATCAACCGCCCACCAACGCCAATGCATGTCGCCCAGTTCATGCAGGCCGAGCAGCCCCAGCCCCAGCATGACAAACGGGAAAGCCGTCCCATCGTTGAGCCCGCCTTCACCCGTCAGGCCAAAGCGCAGGCGGTCGCGGTCTCCTGGGTCGGCAACCTGCACATCAGATGCCAGGACCGGGTCCGTCGGTGCCAGAATCGCTCCCAGCAAAACTGCGGCGCCCAGTGGCAAATGCAGCAGCCAGACACCAGCTGCCGTGATGGCCGCCACGGTCAAGCCCATCGACACCGTGGCCAACTGAACCGGAATACGCCAGCGTTTGTCCCGCAGAGGCAGTTCCAGCTTCATGCCCGCCGTGAACAGCGATATCAGCACGGCCACTTCAGTCAGTCGCTCCAGCAACTGCACGTTGTCAAATGCGTCCATCTCCAGCAAGCCCCAGCCCCAGGGACCAATGGCCATGCCCACAGCCAGGTACACCATGGGGGTGCTGAGCGGCAAACGCGCAATGAACGAGCCCCCCAGTGTTTTGGCAATCAGGAGCAAGCCAAGTGTGATGCAGCTCAGGGTAAAAAGATCGGGTTGCGGCATGCCCCGAGTTTGCGCCCCAAAGGGTCTGCCAACTGTAGGCTGGCTGCCGTGCCGGTACTCAGAAAAAGGGCAGTCGAGTGGCTTTTTCAGCTATAAAATCAGGAGCTGCTTGCGCCCGTATTCATTGGTATAAAGCCATAAATGACACCTGGAAAAGCCCCAAAACAGGCCTCCAGCCGTTAAAACTTGGGCATACCCTTCATGCCGCCCATTTTTTTCATCATTTTCATCATTCCGCTGCCCTTCATCTTCTTCATCATGCCCTGCATCTGCTCAAACTCATTGAGTAATCGGTTGACTTCTTGCACATGCACGCCTGAGCCCATGGCGATGCGCTTTTTGCGGGTGGCTTTGATGAGTTCGGGCTTGAGGCGCTCCAGCGGGGTCATGCTTTGAATGATGCCTTCCTTGCGTTTGATGTCTTTTTCAGCCTTGCCCATGTCCACCTGACCGGCCTTGGCGGCCATTTGGGCGGGCAGCTTGTCCATCAGGCTGGCCAGGCCGCCCATGCTTTTCATCTGCTGGAGCTGGCTTAAAAAATCTTCCAGGTCAAAACCGCTGCCGGACTTGAGCTTGGCAGCCAGCTTTTGGGCGGCGGCTACGTCGACGCCTGCAGTGACCTGCTCGACCAGTGCGACGATGTCGCCCATGCCCAGAATACGCCCAGCGTGGCGCTCGGCGTCAAACACTTCCAGGCCGTCGAGCTTTTCGCTCGTTCCCGCAAACTTGATGGGCGCGCCAGTAATTTGTCGCACGCTCAGCGCCGCGCCGCCGCGTGAGTCACCGTCTAGCTTGGTCAAAATAATGCCGGTCAGGGGTAGCGCGTCTTTAAAGGCTTTGGCTGTGTTGACGGCGTCCTGGCCCTGCATGGCGTCAACGACAAACAGCGTTTCGACTGGGTTCAACACAGCGTGCAGCTCTTTGATCTCGGCCATCAGGGCTTCGTCAATGGCCAAGCGGCCAGCCGTGTCGACCAGCAACACGTCAAAGAAATGGCGCTTGGCATAGTCAATGGCTGCGCGTGCAATATCGACAGGTTTCTGGTCAGGCGTGCTGGGAAACCACTCGGCGCCGGCCTGCGCTGTCACGGTTTTGAGCTGCTCGATGGCGGCAGGGCGGTACACGTCGCCAGAGACCGTCAGCACCTTTTTCTTGCGCTTTTCAATCAGGTGTTTGGCCAGTTTTGCGGTGGTGGTGGTTTTACCTGCGCCTTGCAGGCCGGCCATCAAGATCACGGCGGGGGGCTGCGCGGCCAGGTTGATGTCGCTGACGCCCTCACCCATCGTGGCGGCAAGCTCTTTGCTGACGATGCTGACCAGCACCTGGCCGGGCTGCAGAGATCCCATGACTTCAGCGCCCAGGGCTTTTTCTTTGACGCGCGCAACAAAGTCGCGCACCACGGGCAGGGCGACGTCAGCCTCCAGCAGGGCCATGCGCACTTCGCGCAGCATGTCTTGCACATTGGTTTCGGTAATGCGGGCCTGGCCACGCATTTCTTTGACCAAACGGGAAAGTTTATCGGTGAGGGCTGAGGCCATGAGTTGGCTCCGGTGCGGTGGAGCAGTTAGGTGCGACTAGGCGCGCGAAAGGAAAATGAGATCGAATCAGTTTGTACAGAGCAGCTAAACTGTAGCCATGATTTTAG
>JANMIH010000551.1:0-2780 GCA_031375685.1 Polaromonas sp.
TCATCGATTGACATAGAAAACATTGCCGTAGCGCACCCGGCTGTGGCCATGGCTGCCTGCATCGGAGTGGCACACCCTAAATGGGATGAACGTCCAATTGTGGCGGTGGTTAAAAAACCGGGGATGGACGTGACGGCATCCGAGTTGATCAAGTTTTACGAAGGCAGGACTGCGAAGTGGCAAATTCCTGACGACGTGGTGTTTGTCGATGCCATTCCCCTGGGCGCAACGGGCAAGATGCAAAAGATGAAGTTGCGCGAGCAGCTCAAGGATTACAAACTGCCAAAGCATGAATGAGTTTTTTGTTTTTTAACGGTCGCTAAGGTGATAGATTTTTGCCCGGTGCCTGAATGCATGAGGGCATTCCCTGAGCATGTTTCGTTGCTTTGTCTAGTACGCTTCGCACATTCGTTATTCACTGGAGACAACCATGACCTTTGCCGTTCGTAGACTAACCTTAGCAGCACTTTTGACTTGTGCATTTGCGGCCTATGCCCAGACACCGGCTGCCAAGCCTGCAGCACCTGCCAAACCTGCTGCCACTGCTGCCAAAGCAGCACCAGGTCCGCTGGCTGGGCAAACCGTCAAGATTGCTTTGATTGACCCGCAAAGTGGTTTGATGGGCCCGGTTGGCTTGAACCAGTTAAAGTCTTTCCAGTTCTTCGCTGAAAAGTTCAGCGCCAACAACCCTGCCGGCGTGAAGTTTGAACTTGTAGGGTTTGACAACAAGCTCAGCCCTGCAGAAAGCTTGAACGCTCTCAAAGCGGCGATGGATCAGGGCATTCGCTACATCACACAAGGTAACGGCTCATCGGTGGCCGGTGCACTGATTGAAGCTGTGGCTCGCCACAATGAGCGCAATCCCGGCAAAGAGGTGGTGTTCTTGAACTACGCCGCTGTTGATCCTGATTTCACCAACAGCAAGTGCAACTACTGGCACTTCCGCTTTGACGCAGACACATCCATGAAAATGGAAGCTTTGGCAGAGCATGCAAAAACAGATGCGAGAATCAAAAACATCTATTTGCTCAACCAAAACTATTCTCATGGTCAACAAGTTGCCAAGTTCGCCAAAGAAATCTTTGCGCGCAAGCGCCCCGATGTCAAGTTCGTCGGTGAAGACTTGCACCCCTTGGCGCAAGTTCGCGACTTTGCGCCCTACATTGCAAAAATTAAAGCCTCTGGCGCAGACACTGTGATCACCGGCAATTGGGGTTCTGACTTGGCGTTGCTCGTGAAGGCTGCCAATGAAGGTGGTTACACCGGCAAATTTTTGACTTACTACACAGGCGTGACCGGAACACCTACCGCTTTGGGTAGCAGCATGGAAGGCCGCGTCAAGCAGGTCGCCATCATGCATTACAACTTCCCAGGCGTCATGGGCCAATGGTCGAAGGAATTCAAGACAAAGTTCAAGGACGATATGTACACGGGTCAGATTCCAACCCTGTACACGGCTTTGTCAACTGCCATGGCACAAGCCAAATCGACAGATCCTGTGAAGGTGGCGGCTGTTTTGTCGGGCTTGAAGTTCCAGAACTGGAATGGCGAAGTCGAGATGCGCAGGCTGGATCACCAGTTGCAGCAGCCCGTACAAATCACGGTTTGGCAAAAAGCTGGTGGAAAATTCCCGGAATTTGCTGAGCAAACCAACATGACCTTGGCCCCGATCCAGGAATTCCCTGCTTATATCGCGAGCACGCCGACCAGCTGCCAGATGAAGCGTCCTTGATTTGATTGTTCACAATGACTTCGCAGCTTGGCTGCGAAGTCATTTTTATTTGTGAGTGATTAAAAAACTTAGATAACAAAGCATCCACCATGGAATTCTTCATCATCTCCATGCTGAACGGTTTGAGCTACGGACTGCTGCTGTTTTTGCTCAGCTCCGGGCTTACGCTGATTTTCAGCATGATGGGCGTGCTCAATTTTGCGCACGCCTCGTTTTACATGGTGGGCGCCTATGTCGGCTATACGGTCTCAGGTATCGTCGGCTTTTGGGCTGCGCTGGTTATTGCGCCTTTGGTGGTGGGTGCGATGGGCGCTTTGTTTGAAAAGTATGCCTTGCGCCGCGTCCATCAATTCGGACATGTCCCCGAGCTGTTGATCACATTCGGCCTGTCATATATTCTTCTTGAATTGGTTCAGTTGGTGTGGGGTCGCTCTGCGGTGAGTTTCAGCCCACCGGAACAGCTGAAAGGCCCGATGTTCACCTTGATCAATCACGCCAAGGACGGTTTGAGTTTTGTTTGGGGCCGCGCTACGCCTGAAATGTGTACCGCTGCTGATGCCTCGGTACGCGTGGTTTGCTCGTTATTTCCCGCCACTCGCGGTTTCATGATGCTTACCGCCCTGGTCATGCTGGTGGCTGTCTGGCTGTTGCTCACTCGTACGCGTATTGGTTTGGTGATTCAAGCCTCACTCACGCACCCTGACATTGTCGAAGCGCTTGGGCACAACGTACCGCGCGTTTTGATGTTGGTCTTTGGTGCTGGTGCTGCACTTGCTGGTTTGGCTGGCGTCATCGGTGGTAGCACCTTTGTGACCGAGCCAGCCATGGCAGCTGCGGTGGGTTCTGTGATTTTTGTTGTGGTGGTTGTGGGCGGTATGGGTTCCCTGTCGGGCGCATTTCTGGCCTCCCTGCTGATCGGCGTTATTCAAACTTTTGCAGTTGCGTTTGATATTTCACTTGTCACCGTCGCACAAGACTTTGGGGTGCAGCTGTCTGTCGCCGCCAAAAACAACTCGCTCCTCAAACTCACCATTTCACAGGTCGCGCC
>JANMIH010000424.1:0-3951 GCA_031375685.1 Polaromonas sp.
CTCGTCAGACAGCGCATAGGTGGTTGTCCCCATGGCCGCCAGAAGACTCAGAATCAGGATGCCAGCGCCCAGCGCACGCGGTATGCGGCGCGACTCCATCCAGTTGACGATAGGTGACAGCGCATAGCTAAAAACCAGCCCCAGCATGAACGGAATAAATACCGCTCTGGCCCAATGCAACACAAACAGACCCGCGAGTATGGCGATGATGGCCAGCGACAGGCTGCGGATGCTGACGGGCATGTGCAATTGGGTGGCCACTACGGACCCTGATGAAGGAACAGGTCGATCAGCGGCCTCAGTCGGATCGGCAACGGGCTCAATGTTCATGCGCATCCTGTTGGGAACAATTCAATGGGCGGTTGTTCTGCATGCTGTCGGTCAGCTGCCTGCAACACAGACTCCCAACATTTGAGCATCGAAAACACTTGAAACGTGTAGGACAAAATCACTGCCTAGCGCGCGATTGCCTCACGAACAGCGCTTAACTGGCGTCTGGACACCGCCAGCAACTCAGGAATACCGTTCAGGCGTACCGCCCAGCCTTCCCCCTCTTCGGCGTCGTAATGCTTTTCAAGCGCACGCACGGCACGGCGGGCAATCAGCGCGTTGCGGTGAATCCGCATGAACTGCGCTGCAAATTTTTCTTCCAGCTCATTCAAAGAACCGTCCAGGATGTAGCTGCGCGCTGCCGTGCGTACCGTGACGTACTTCAATTCAGCCTTCAGGTAAAGCACCTCGGACAGCGGCACGCGCTCCGTCCGGCCCCGGTCCTGGATGATCAGCATGTCGCCAGGTGAATCGACTGATTGCCCCAGTTTTGCCTGTACAACTCGCTCTACTTTTTGGAGCGCTTGTTGCAGGCGCTCCAGCCGCACGGGTTTGGTCAGATAGTCCACCGCCGCCACATCAAAGGCCTGCACGGCATGTTCAGCATGCGCGGTGACAAACACCACCGCAGGCGGCTGAGCCATACTGGCAATCGCTTGCGCCAGTTGCACGCCGTCCATGCCGGGCATGCGCACGTCCAGCAGCACCAGGTCAAATGCGCCTTGCCGGATGGCAGCCATCGCTTGCGGGCCGTTGGCTGCCTCGGCCAGCACCTCTGCGGCAGGGGTGGTGCAGTCTGCCAACAGCATGCGCAGCCGTTGCCTGGCCAGCAATTCATCATCGACCAGCAATACTTTCAATGTCATGCTGGCAACTCCAGTCGAACTTGAAAGATACCGTCTTTGTAAACCGTTTGAAACCTCGCCTGCACATCATGCAGCAACAGCAAGCGTTCTCGCACATTGGCCAGCGCCAGCCCGTTGCCACGCTCACCCACGCCCGCAGGCGTGCTGTTGCTGACCTTGACCACCACGGTGCTGCCACGCCGTTCAGTTGAAATTTTGACTTGCGCACCCGTCGCACTGGGCTCAACGCCGTGTTTGATGGCGTTTTCAACCAGCGGCTGAAGCAGCAACGGCGGCAGGCGCGCCTGCATCGCCTGGGCATCGAGCTGCCAGCTGATCTGCAGGCGATCGCCAAAACGGATTTTTTCAATCGCCAGATAACGCTCGGCCAATGTGATTTCCTGACCCAACGTGACGGACTCTGCCGGGTCGGCCAGGGCGCTGCGAAACAGCTCGCTCAAATCTTCGAGTACCGCCTCTGCCTTCAGCGGCTCGGCGCGCACCAGCGCAATGGCACTGTTGAGCGTGTTGAACAAAAAGTGCGGGCGAATGCGCGATTGCAGCTCAGCCAGGCGTGCCGCAGTGGCCGCCGGGGTGCGCGCCCGCGCCCGCCAAAATAGCCCTGCCAGCAAGATGCCAGACAACAACGCGCCGGCTGCGGCACTGGCAAACCAGGGCACAGGTTGCAACATGCCCATGAAACCCAGCAAGCCGCAGCCATACAGGCCAGCAATGGCCCCCAGGCTGATGCCTGCCAACCATTGCGCAGAAGGCTTCAGCCGTGCCAGACGCGCCTTCAAGGCACAAGCTGCAATCAGCCAGGCCAGCGTGGCAGGCAACACACCGCCTGTCAGCAGTGAAAAGCGCAGCAGCCAGTCCAGCGGCTGGCTGGCCACAAACATCGCGCCTACGCCCACCACAGCTTCAACAAAAAGCACCGCACGCAGCACCACGCCCACATGACAGGCATCAAACATGTTGGGGCGCGCCGCAGAGGCACCGAAACCGGCCACACCATCGTCAAGCGGCGACAAGCCGCATTGCAGTGTGGACTCAGCAAATGCCGGTGGGGTTGTTTTCATGAAAGTCTGGGGCGGGCAGATAAAATCAATTGGCCAAGTATTGCATTGCCGACGTAGTGAGACAAGCAGATACACCCCTGAAAGTTTAAATTGAACCAATTCGACAAAAAATCCCAAGCCTGGTCGGCGCTGTTTTCAGAACCCATGAGTGACCTGGTCAAGCGCTACACGTCCAGCGTGTTTTTTGACAAGCGCTTGTGGCAAGCCGACATTCAAGGGTCATTGGCGCATGCTGACATGCTGGCGGCGCAAGGCATCATCAACGCCGCTGACCATGCGTCCATCCAGGACGGGATGGCATTGATCACGGCTGAAATTGAAACAGGTGCGTTCGATTGGAAGCTGGACCTGGAAGACGTGCATCTGAACATTGAAGCCCGCCTCACCGCCTTGGTGGGCGATGCAGGCAAACGCCTGCACACCGGCCGCTCGCGCAACGACCAGGTGGCCACGGATGTGCGGCTGTGGCTGCGTGCCGAGATTGACCTGATTGCCGATTTGCTGACAGCGCTGCAAACAGCATTGGTCGAGATTGCCGACAAAAACATCGACGTGATACTGCCAGGCTTTACCCACCTGCAAGTGGCGCAACCGGTCAGCTTTGGCCACCACATGCTGGCTTATGTAGAAATGTTTGCGCGTGATGCAGAGCGCATGGCGGATGTGCGCAAGCGCGTCAATTTTCTGCCGCTGGGCTCTGCCGCACTGGCCGGGACAAGCTACCCATTGGATAGAGAACGTGTGGCCAAGTCGCTGGGCATGGTTGACGAGCAAGGCCAGCCTTGCGTGTGCCAAAACTCCCTCGATGCGGTAAGCGACCGCGACTTTGCCATCGAATTTACCGCCGCTGCGTCGATAGCGATGGTTCACATCAGCCGCATGAGCGAGGAGCTGATTTTGTGGATGAGCCAGAACTTTGGCTTCATCCACATCCCTGACCGCTTCACCACCGGCTCGTCCATCATGCCGCAGAAGAAAAACCCCGATGTGCCCGAGCTGGCGCGCGGAAAGACTGGCCGCGTCGTCGGTCATTTGATGGGCTTGATCACGCTGATGAAGGGCCAACCGCTGGCCTACAACAAAGACAACCAGGAAGACAAAGAGCCGCTGTTTGACACGGTCGACACACTCAAAGACACACTGCGCATTTTTGCCGACATGGTGGCCGGCATCACCGTCAAACCTGAGGCGATGGAGCAAGCCGCCCTGCGCGGCTACGCCACCGCCACAGATCTGGCCGACTACATGGTGAAAAAAGGTTTGCCCTTCCGGGATGCGCACGAAGCTGTTGCCCACGCCGTGAAAGCCGCCATGTCGCACAACGTCGATTTGTCTGAACTGCCGCTGGAAGTGTTGCAAGGCTTTAACCCAAAGATTGAAAAAGACGTCTACGAGTGCCTGAGCCTGCGTGGCTCACTGAACGCGCGCAACACGCTGGGCGGTACAGCACCTGCGCAAGTGCGCGCCCAGATTCAAAGGCATCGGCTGCGCCTGTCAAAATAATTTCAATCCGCAAACGGCAATTTTCACGCGCGTTGTGACGGGTGCTTGCTATTATCCTAAATCCGGCAGTTAGCCAGTCGCCATAAGTTGCTTTGGTGCTATCCAGGGCGGCAATGGCCGGGTGATTTTGGCCACCACATAGTTCAGGAACGCCGTCCACCTGTTGGTGCTCGGCAACTGCTCCGCAACTG
>JANMIH010000428.1:0-2604 GCA_031375685.1 Polaromonas sp.
GCTTTTCCTGCGCGACCTGGTTTACGCAAAATAGGATTCGGGTAAACTAAAACCGTCAGGAGAGAGCTCTCACATTGAGAGCCGCCGAAGGCGCAAGTGCTGCCCACAATGGTGCATTGAACGCTCAGGCAAAAGGACTGACAACCGCTGCAAATGCATTGCTTTTGCAGCGTTCCCTACTGGAGAGAGGTCGTATCAAATACGACCCACCGAAGGAGCAAACCCGCATCGCCGGGTGAATCTCTCAGGTACCCGGGACAGCAGGGGCAATGGTTTTTGGGCTCTGACCCCAATAACCCTTTATTTGCCCCTTGGAGAATTTGCTTGTCCCCTGCCGATCAACTACTCAAAACCCCGCTGCACGACCTGCACGTCGAGCTTGGCGCGCGCATGGTGCCGTTTGCGCGCTACAGCATGCCGGTGCAATACCCGGCTGGCCTGATGGCTGAGCATTTGCATACGCGCAGTGCCGCCGGACTGTTTGATGTCTCGCACATGGGGCAATTGCGGCTTGAAGGAAGCAACGCATCCGCCGCCTTTGAAAGCCTGATGCCTGTAGACGTGATCGACCTGCCTGTTGGCAAACAGCGCTACGGCTTGCTGCTCAATGATGCGGGCGGCATCATGGACGATCTGATGTTTTTCAACACGGGCGACGGAATTTTCGTGATCGTCAACGGTGCATGCAAGGCCGATGACATAGCCCACATCCAGCAAAAAATTGGCACACTGTGCAGCGTCACGCCCATGCCAGAGATGGCGCTGCTGGCGCTGCAAGGCCCGCTTGCCGTCACGGCCCTGAGTCGCCTTGCACCGGGCGTTGAGAAGCTGGTCTTCATGACGGGCGGGCGATTTGATGTGGCGGGATGTGACTGCTTTTTGACCCGCAGTGGCTACACCGGTGAAGACGGTTTTGAGATTTCTGTGCACCGCGATCAGGCAGAAAAACTGGCGCGCGCCCTGCTCGCACAACCCGACGTTAAACCCGTTGGCCTGGGCGCACGCAACTCGCTGCGGCTGGAGGCTGGCCTGTGCCTGTACGGCAACGACATTGACACCACCACCACCCCGGTGGAAGCCAGCTTGAACTGGGCGATTCAAAAAGTGCGGCGTACGGGTGGTGCGCGGGCGGGTGGCTTTCCGGGTTCCGAAAAAGTACTTTCACAGTTGTCTGACCCGAAAACCCTATCCCGCAAACGCGTCGGCTTTATGGCGCTCGAACGCATCCCGGTGCGCGACCACACCGCCCTGCACGCCTTGACGGGTGAAATCATCGGCGAAGTCACCAGCGGGCTGCTGAGCCCCAGCATCAACCAACCCATTGCGATGGGCTATGTTGGCCCTGAATTTGCATCTATCGGCACGCAGGTCAACGCCATGGTGCGCGGCAAACCCGTGCTGATGCAGGTGTGCGCCATGCCTTTTGTTCCAACCAATTATTTTCGCGGCTAACCTTCAACTTTATTCAGGAGAACCCCATGACCATCAAGTACACCGAAGACCACGAGTGGCTGAAGATTGAAGGCGACATCGCCACCGTCGGCATCACACACCACGCGCAGGACGCACTGGGCGATGTGGTGTTTGTTGACCTGCCCGCAGTGGGCGCGACATTCGCTCAAAAAGAAACCGCTGGCGTTGTGGAGTCCGTCAAGGCTGCTGCCGATGTGTACATGCCGGTCAGCGGTGAGGTCGTTGAAGTCAACGAAACCCTGCGTGACGACCCGGCGCTGGCCAACACCGACCCGCTGGGTGCAGGCTGGTTCTTCAAGGTCAAGCTGTCAGACGTGTCGCAACTGGCGACGTTGATGGACGAGACCAGTTACAGCGCTTTTTCAGCCAACGCTTGAATTTAATCGAGGCCTTTTAGGTAGACACCATGTTGATGCAATCCGCCAAACCCCTAGCTGAACTTGAAAACACGTCCGAGTTCATTGCCCGCCACATCGGCATTGATGACGCAGCTGAAGCCCACATGCTCAGCGTGCTGGGGGCAGCATCGCGCCGTGCATTGATGGAGGCCATCATTCCGCCATCGATTGCACGCTCAAGCGTCATGGCGATTCCTGCGCCGGTGACGGAGGCCGAAGCCCTCAAACAGCTCAAAGCGATTGCATCCAAAAACAAAGTCCTCAAAAGCTTCATCGGCCAGGGCTACTACGGCACCCACACCCCTGGCGTGATCTTGCGCAACATTTTGGAAAACCCAGCGTGGTACACCGCCTACACGCCCTACCAGGCCGAAATTTCCCAGGGCCGGATGGAAGCGCTGAACAACTTTCAAACCATGGTCTGCGACCTGACCGGCATGCCGATTGCCAACGCGTCCATGCTGGACGAAGCAACTGCTGCCGCAGAAGCCATGACACTGGCCAGGCGCAGCGTCAAAGCCAAAGGCAACGTCTGCATCGTCGCAGGTGACGCGCACCCGCAAACGATTGAAGTCATGCAGACTCGCGCCAAGCCGCTGGGCATCGTCATCAAAACGGCGGCGTCTGAAGCAGAGTGGAACGCATTGATCGCAGGCGACGACTACTTTGCCGTGCTGGAGCAATACCCCTCGACGAGCGGACGCTTGGGCACAGAGGGCAACGATGTTGTCAC
>JANMIH010000099.1:0-2083 GCA_031375685.1 Polaromonas sp.
ACCGCTGGCAAGGCCACGCCGCAGCGGGCGCCCATCATCACGCTGGCTTGCAGCAGCGCACCGGTTTTGAGGCGATGCATTTCATGCAGCTGTTCCGATGTCAGCGGCATGCCGACACTGGCCAGGTCAATCGCCTGTCCACCGGCCATGCCTTGAGCGCCCGCAGCACGCGCCAGCATGCGGCACAGGCGCGCCTGGGTGTCGGTGGCCACAGTGCCGTCATCGGGGGTCAACAGCTCAAACGCCAACGCCTGCAGGGCATCACCCGCCAGCAAAGCCCGGGCTTGCCCAAACCTGACGTGCACGGTGGGCTTGCCGCGCCGCAGCACATCGTTGTCCATGCACGGCATGTCGTCGTGGACCAGCGAATAGGCATGGATCAGCTCGACGGCGCAAGCTGCGCGCAAGGCGGCTTGCAGGTTGCCGTTAACGGCCTCGCACGTTGCCAGCACCAGCAGCGGGCGCAGGCGCTTGCCGCCGTCAAGGACGGCATAGCGCATGGCGTCCCCCAGACCGGCAGGCGCAGGCTCATGGATGGGGCACGCCACCCATCGCCCCAAGGCTTGCTCGACCTGAGCCAGTTGCAGGGTGCTCCAGTCGGCCAGACGAAATTGAGAAAGGGTGTCGGTCACGTTTTTTGGGTGGTTTGTCATCAAGGCCAGGGCTTGAGCTCAGTGCCTTCCAGCACCTTGATCTGGCTTTCAACCGCTTCGAGTTTGCTTTTGCAAAAAGCCAGCAACTGCGCACCGCGCTGATAGCCGGCAAGTAGCTGGTCCAGCGGCAACTGGCCTGATTCAAGACTGGAAATCAAACCTTCCAGCTCTTGCAGTGCAAGCTCATAGGTGGCCGGTAAGGCGGGGGCAGGAGGAGTTGTAGATTTGGCCATGGTGTGGTGTGTGAACCATTGATTTTAAAGGCTCGATGGGCTGATTTTGCCCAACAGCACCTGTTGCACGGGTAAAATTGAGGGACACCTCCCTGCGGCTGCCCGCCGCCATGCACCGATGTCAGATTTAAGCCTTCGCCTGCTGCAGGCCACCAGCCAGCTCCCGATCTCCAGTTATTTTGATGCCGCCCTGTACCAGCGCGAGCAGCAAAAACTGTTTGCCAAAGGGCCGCGCTACTTGGGCCATGAGCTGGCGGTGCCCAACATGGGCGACTTTTACGCCCTGCCCCACGAAGGTGAAGGCCGGGCGCTGGTGCGCAATGGCTCGGGGATTGAGCTGATTTCCAACGTCTGCCGCCACCGCCAGTCGACCATGCTGCAAGGGCGCGGCAACACGGGCAGCAACATTGTGTGCCCGCTGCACCGCTGGACCTACAACACATCGGGCGAACTGATTGGCGCGCCGCATTTTGAGATTGACCCCTGCCTGAACCTGAACCGCTACAAAACCACCACCTGGAACGGCCTGGTGTTTGAAGACACAGGCCGCGACATTGCGCATGACATGAGTCGCTTGGGTGTGGCCAAAGACCTGGACTTTGCCGGCTACCAGCTTGACAAGGTCCACCTGCACGAATGCAACTACAACTGGAAAACCTTCATCGAGGTGTATCTGGAGGACTACCATGTCGGCCCGTTTCACCCCGGCCTGGGCGGTTTTGTCACCACCCATGACTTGACCTGGGAGCTGCAACCGAACTTTTCAGTCCAAACCGTGGGCGTGTCAGACAAGCTGGGCAAGCCTGGCACCGACACCTATAAAAAGTGGCACGATGTGGTGCTGCAATACCGCAAGGGCGTGGCCCCCAAGTACGGCGCGATCTGGCTGACGTATTACCCGCATGTGATGGTCGAGTGGTACCCGCATGCCCTGGTTGTCAGCACGCTGCACCCGCGCGGGCCTGACAAAACGCTCAACGTGGTCGAGTTTTTCTACCCTGAAGAAATTTGCGCTTTTGAGCGTGAATTCATTGAGGCGCAGCAAGCCGCCTACATGGAAACCTGTGTAGAAGACGACGAAATTGCCCTGCGGATGGACGCCGGGCGCAAAGCGCTGATGCTGCGCGGCGACAACGAATTTGGACCGTACCAGAGCCCGATGGAAGACGGCATGCAGCACTTTCATGAGTGGTACCG
>JANMIH010000110.1:0-7940 GCA_031375685.1 Polaromonas sp.
TGCCGGGCAAAGCCGGGCAGTCATTGACGGAAAACGACTGGTTGATGAGCATACGCAGTCGGGTGGGCATCCCCGGCGGCACTTGCGAGTTTGACCTGCCTGCGTACTATGCGTGGCAGCACGTCAGTGGCCAGACTCGCCAGCAGGATTTGCAACGCTGGACCGCCACCCTGGTGCCACTGGCCGAATCCATCCGCCTGTTGCTGCAATTGCTGCGAGACTCCGGTGCGCCGCAAATGGTGACCGCGCCCGAGGGTGTTTACCAGCAAAATTTGCCGCAAGGCCGTACCTTTCAACTCTTGCGCTTGAGAATTGACCCGTCGCTGGGTTTGATTCCCGAGATAAGTGGGAACCGCCTGATTGTCTCGGTGCGGCTGATGCGCCATGAAAGCGACGACCGCCTGCATGCGGCCAACACTGACGCGTCTTTTGAACTGACGCTTTGTTCCTGAAACCAGCTGGCATGTCGGTCGATTCAACGCCTGAAAAAATCGTTGTTTGCCCCGAGTGCAAGGGCGACAGCATCTACGCCGCCAGCAACCCTTATCGTCCGTTTTGCAGCCAGCGTTGCAAAAACATTGACTTTGGTGCCTGGGCCAGCGAAGGTTTTCGCATGCCGGTGGACACACCACCGGATGACGAGGCTTATGGTGACCCGAAACTTCAATAACTTGTCAAGGCGCGCGTGATGAAAAACAGGCTTTTGTGTGTTGCAGCTTTATCGGGCTTTTTGATCACTTCAGGCACTTGGGCGCAAGCGCCCGAAGTGCCGAACCCGCCTGCCAAAACCGAGGCCAAGAAAAAAGCAAAAAAGCCGAAAGCTCAAAACGGCGAAAAAGGCTCAAGGGTCAAATTCATTCCGGGCTCGCAAGAATCCAAAAAAGAACGCAGTGCCCGGCTCACACGCGAATGCAAGGGCGAGGTCAACGCCGGCGCTTGCACCGGCTACACCCGTTAGATTTTATGCAGCGGGCGCGCCCAGCATCTGCTGCAGCTCGCCGCTTTCGTACATCTCCATCATGATGTCCGAGCCGCCAACAAACTCGCCCTTGACATAAAGCTGAGGAATCGTCGGCCAGTTGCTGTATTCCTTGATGCCCTGACGAATCTCGCCATCTTCCAGCACATTGACAGTGACTGGTTTTGGCACGCCGCAGGCTTTAAGCACGGCAATGGCCTTGCCTGAAAAGCCGCACTGTGGAAAGCTGGGGTTGCCTTTCATAAACAGCACCACGTCGCTGGATTTAACGATCTGGTCAATGCGGGTCTGGGTCTCATCCATGGTTCATGTCCTTAAAAAAAGTCTATGCGTCAATTATCCCACCGTCCGCCTGAGCAACGCTCGATACCTGCGAGGTCGACGCGGCTTTGCACCTGCACAAAGCCACGCTGGCTCAGCAGATCGCAGACCATGACAGACTGGTCGTAGCCATGTTCAAGCAGCAGCCAGCCGCCGGGTTGCAGGTGGTTGGGGGCGTTGTGAATGATTTGCCGGATGTCGCTCAGGCCGTCTTCGCCCGCTGTCAACGCACTCAGAGGCTCGTTCCTCAAGGCTACCAGATGCGGATCCTGGTTGGCGATGTAGGGAGGATTACTGGCGATAACGCGGTAGTGACCACTGACTTTTTCAAACCAGTTGCTGTGTACCAACTGCACATCCACGCCAAGCTGTCGGGCGTTGTGTGACGCAACAGCCAGGGCATCTTCACTGAAATCAGTGGCCGTGACCTGGCATGACAGGTTGTGCGCTACAGCAATGGCCACCGCGCCACTGCCTGTCCCCAAGTCGAGCACCTGAGGATCAGGGACATTTTTTAAAACGTCCAGCACCCACTGCACCAGCGTTTCAGTGTCGGGCCGGGGCACCAGCACCCGCGCATCCACCTCCAAGCGCAAGCCGAAAAACGCTTTGTAACCCACGATGTAGGCCAGCGGCTCGCCCGCTGCACGACGCAGGGTCAAACTGCGAAACACCTTCATGTCTTGCTCTGACAGCACATCACCGTCATGCGTCAATAGCCAGGCGCGCTGGTCGTCTGGTTTGCCCAGTGCGTGGAGCAGCAGCAACTGCGCGTCCAGCCTGTCCAAGCCCAGGGTTTGAGCGGCTGCCAGTGCCTGGGTGATGTTTACTTCAGTCAAAAGTCGATCACTTGTACGCTATTAAAAAAGGAGCTGCTTACGCATATATTCATTGGGCTAAAGGCCGATTTAACACCTAAAAAGAGCGTGTTTTGACTGCTTTTTGGCGTTTTTATGGCGGTTTATCGGCATTTTCAGCCTTGCGACGCTGTTTCCAGCTCCGCCAGTTGCTCCGCACCGCGCGCCACCTGCAAGGCGGTCACCACGTCGTCCAAGTCACCTTCCATGATGGTCAGCAGCTTGTACAGCGTCAAATTAATGCGGTGATCCGTCAGCCGCCCCTGCGGGAAGTTGTAGGTGCGAATACGGTCGCTGCGGTCACCCGTGCCCACCAGGCCTTTGCGCATGGCGGCATCGACTGCGGCGCGCTCTGAGCGGTCTTTTTCATGAATGCGCGCCGTGAGCACTTTCAGCGCTTGCGCCTTGTTGCCATGCTGGCTGCGGCCGTCCTGGCATTCGGCCACGATACCGGTGGGCAGGTGGGTGATGCGCACCGCCGAGTCGGTCTTGTTGATGTGCTGCCCGCCCGCGCCGCTGGCCCGGTAGGTGTCAATGCGCAGGTCCGACGGGTTGATCTTGATGGCCTCCAGCTCATCGGGCTCAGGCAGCACCGCCACCGTGCAGGCACTGGTGTGGATGCGCCCTTGCGTCTCCGTCGTTGGGACGCGCTGCACCCGGTGGCCACCTGACTCAAAGCGCAGCTAGCCGTACACGCCCACGCCTTGCGCATCCAAAGCGCCCTCAATGCGCAGCACCACTTCCTTGTAGCCGCCCAGCTCGCTGTTCGATTCGCTGATGATCTCGGTGCGCCAGCCGCTGCGCTCGGCATAGCGGGTGTAGAGCCGAAACAAGTCCGCCGCAAACAGGGCAGACTCATCGCCGCCCGTGCCTGCCCGAATCTCCACAAACGCTGGCCGCACATCGTCCGGGTCTTTCGGAATCAGCATCAGCTGCAGCGCCTCATCAATCTGCGTGATGTCGGCTTTCGCAGCCTCGATTTCTTCTTCAGCCATGGCTGTCATGTCGGCATCGCCCTTGCTGGCGGCCAGCAGTTCTTCAGCGCCTGCCAAATCAGCCTCGCGGCTGGTCAGCTTGCGGTACTGCTCGGCCACCACGCTGACTTCAGAATGCTCACGGCTCAGAGTGCGAAAGCGCTCCATGTTGCTGACCACGTCGCTGGCAGACAGCAGCGCATCCAGCTCATGCAGGCGGAGCAACTGGCGGTCCAGGGTTTGTCTTAAAAAGGGTTTCATGAGGTTTGGGTAAAAATTCTGGGGATTCAACGCAGAGGCGCAGAGTACGCAGAGGGCCGCAGAGAAAGAGATATAAAAATTCTTCTTTCTTCTTTCTTTCTTCTTTCTTCCTTTGACTTGCTTACTCTGCGCCTCTGCGTTGAAGGAAGTCCGGCTTGTCAGGTCTCAGCTAGCGCTCAGCGTCGTCAGCCCGTCCGCGCCCGCGCAAAAACAGCTTTGACACGGTATGCGCTGTCGCCTCGCGGCGATCCGCGTCACCCGCATGCAGCTCGGCCAGCGTGCCGTGCAGCATTTTCTGGCTCATGCCGCGTGCCAGCGCTTCCAGCACAGCGTCAATCGACTCGCCCTTGGCCAGCAGCTTTTTGGCTCTGGAAATTTCCAGCGCGCGCCATTCGTCAGCCTGGGCTTGCAGTTGCTGAATGAGCGGTACCGAGCCACGCTGGTCAAGCCAGTGCATGAAGTTTTGCACGCCTGCGTCAATGATGATTTCAGCCTCAGCCACTGCCGCCTGGCGGCTGTCTTTGCCGGTTTGCACCACCTGCGCCAGGTCGTCCAGGCTGTACAGGTACACGTCGGGCAACTCCTTGACTTCCGCCTCAATATCGCGCGGCACGGCCAGGTCTGTCATGAACATCGGGCGGTGCTTGCGGCGTTTGATGGCGCGCTCTACGGCCCCCAGGCCGATGATGGGCAGCACACTGGCCGTGCAACTGATCACCGCATCAAACTCGTGCAGGCGCGTCGGCAAGTCAGCCAGCGGCATGGTTTGTGCGTTGAATTTTTTGGCCAGCGACTCGCCGCGCTCCATGGTGCGGTTGGCAATGACCATCAGCGCCGGGTTGCGTGCGGCAAAGTGGGTCGCGGCCAGGTCAATCATTTCACCCGCACCGACAAACAAAATCTTGATTTTGGCCAGGTCTTCAAACAACTGTCCCGCCAGACGCACGCTGGCAGCCGCCATGCTGATGCTGTGCGCGCCAATTTCGGTCGTGCTCCTCACCTCTTTGGCCACCGCAAAGCTGCGCTGAAACAGCTGGTGCAGGGTGCTGCCCATCGCGCCTGCACCTTCAGCCGCGCGAACGGCGTCTTTCATCTGGCCCAGTATTTGCGGCTCACCCAGCACCATCGAGTCCAGCCCGCTGGCGACCCTGAACACATGGCGGGCGGCCTCGTCGCCTTGCAGCGTGTAGGTGTGGGCGCGCAGCAGCTCGGCAGACACATCACCGCTGCGCGCCAACCAGGCCAGCGTGTGGTCAAGCGCTGGCGCGTCGCTGGCGCAATACACCTCGGTTCGGTTGCAGGTTGACAGAATCGTGGCCTCAGGATGCTGGGCATGCGCTTGGCGCAAACCCTTCAGCGTGGGTGCCATCTGCTCCATAGAAAAAGCAAAACGCCCGCGCAAATCCAGCGGTGCAGTGTTATGGTTTAGCCCCAGGGCCCAGACAGACATTGACTGATTATAAAATTGAAGTGCCTGTCTGGACGCCTGATCAGGATAAACACCCATGACCGCCTATTTGCTGACTGACCACCTTTTGAATTTCATCGCCCCGGCAGCGGTGGTAGCCCTGTTTTTGGTGCTGTTAAGCCGTGTTTTTAGCCGTTTTTTAGTATCTAAAAAGGCTTTTAACCAATCAATATGGGCGCAAGCAGCTATTATTTTTATAGTAAACGTGCTGGTACTGGCTGCTGGCCTGGTGATTTTTGGCAATGACGGCAAGATGGCAACTTACGCGGCCATGGTGCTGGCGTCAGCCGTTTGCCAGTGGGTACTGTTCAGGGGCTGGCGGGTTTGAACACATTGACCCTGTCCGTGATGATGCCGTCCGTCCCCAAAGCCAGCAGGCGCTGCACTTCAACGTCTTCGTTGACGGTGTAGCTCAGCAACTTGAAGCCTGCGCTTTGGGCCTGTGTCACGCTGTACGTGTCCCACAGCCTGTGGTTGCAAATGATGGCCTGGCAACCCAGCATCAGGCCAGTCTCCAGCCAGCCCCTCCACAGCTCATGCAGCAGCAGGCCGCGCGGCAGGTCGGGGGCAGCGTCCGTGGCAGCTTGCAAGGCATCGGGCTTGAAGGACGTGAGCAAGGGCTTGCGCGCTTCGTTTTGCCACAGGCGGGCGGCGTGTTGGGCAACTGCTTTGCCCGTTATCTCGTCCGTGCCGACAGTGGGTTTGATTTCAATGTTCAGGTCAAACCGGTTGCTGATGCAGTAGGTGGCGATGGTGTCCAGGCTGGGGATAGCCTCGCCTGCATAAGCGCTTGAATGCCAGCTGCCCGCGTCCAGTTGTTGCAGCGCTGCCCAAGTCTGCTGGCCTGCAACACCCTGGCCGTTGGTGGTGCGGGCCAAAGTGTCGTCGTGCAGCAGAAAAGGCACGCCGTCGCTGCTCAATTTCACGTCGCATTCAAACATGCGGTAGCCGTGGCTTGCCCCCAGTTGGAAGGCGGCCAGGGTATTTTCAGGCGCCAGCTTGCCGGCACCCCGGTGCGCTACCCAGCGCGGGTACGGCCAGGCTTCGGTTGAGTTGTCGTTCATGGTGCAGTCTTCGGTATTTGCCGCAGCGTCGGGTCAATAGACACCCGCAACTTGCCATCCACTACCTTCACATCGGCAATGCTCATCCGCGCCATCTTCTCGGTTTGGGTATTTTTAAAGTTGTAGATCGGTGTGCGCTCCAGGCTTTGCTTGGCCAAAATGGAGCCGTATTGCGTCAGAAGGTTCGTCACATTGGGCGATACGCCCGGGAACTTTAGATCCTGAATCTGCGAATCATCCAGAAAAATCTCTCCCGTGCTGGCCTGGTAACGCGGCTTGGCCGACACCACAGACGTGCCCGTTACTGGCTGCTGCAAGATTGACACGGTGGTGTCTAGCGTCAAGGTGATTCGGTCAGAGTTTTCTTGCAAGCTGACGATCGGGTTTTGCAGCTTGATACAGGCCAGCGGCAAGCGGCAGTTTTCTGCCGGGAACTTGGGCGCAATCGCATCCTGGATTTGTTTGGCTGAAAAATCAAGCGTGAATTTGCCGTCTGAAAAGCCGCAGGCGGGAAGCAGGCAGACGAAAAAAAGAAGCAGAAAACGCTGGGTAATTTGGCGACGTGTCATTCGCAAATTATGCGTCAGTCGACACCCATCAGTCGCTCACACGCATCCCGGTTTGTGCGTCAAAGTGATGCACCCGGTCAGGTCGTGGCGTCAAGGCAATGGTTTGACCCAAAGCGGGGGCTGACACCCCCTCGTCGGTGCGTACCACCAGTTGCTCCCCACCCAGACCTCCCAGGCGGCAGTACAGCAAGCGTTCTGCGCCCAGCATTTCAACGGATTCGACCACCGCTTGCCAGCCGTCAGTTCCGATGTCCAGGTGCTCGGGCCGAACGCCCAAAATATGACCTGCTTTGGCTCCCGTGGCGTGCTTCAACAGATTCATCGGGGGCGACCCAATAAAGCTGGCGACAAACGTGGTGGCCGGACGGTGGTAGACCTCTTCGGGCGTTCCAAACTGTTCCATGCGGCCCGCGTTCATCACCATCATGCGCTGGGCCAGCGTCATGGCTTCGACCTGGTCATGCGTGACAAACAGCGAGGTGATGCCCAGCTCACGGTGCAGTTTTTGAATCTCGAGCCGGGTCTGCACGCGCAGTTTGGCGTCCAGGTTGCTCAGGGGTTCGTCAAACAAGAACACCTGGGGCTGGCGCACGATGGCGCGGCCCATCGCCACGCGCTGGCGCTGCCCGCCCGACAACTCACGCGGCTTGCGGTCTAAAAACTTGCCCAGTTCCAGAATGCCTGCGGCTTTGGCGACACGTTGTTTGATTTCATCAACGGGTACTTTTTTAATCTTCAGACCATAAGCTATGTTGTCAAACACGCTCATGTGCGGGTACAGCGCATAGTTTTGAAACACCATGGCAATGTCTCGCTCGGCAGGCTCCAGCTGATTGACCACCCGGCTGCCAATGCTGATCTCGCCGCCGGTGATGTCTTCCAGCCCTGCCACCATGCGCAGCAGCGTCGACTTGCCACAACCCGACGGCCCGACGATGACGATGAATTCATGGTCGGCAATGGCGGCCGTCACGCCGTGAATGACTTGCAGTGCCTTGGCGCCGTTACCGTAGCTTTTGGTGACGTTGTTTAAATTTATGGATGCCATGATTTTTAGTATCTTTTAAGTCGGAAGGCATTCAACGCAGAGGCGCAGAGAACGCAGACAAAGCAATGCAGAGGAACACCATCATTTTTCAGTTCTTTCTCTGCGGCCCTCTGCGTTCTCTGCGCCTCTGCGGTCAAGGTTTTCATTTCTCCGTATCCACCAAGCCTTTAACAAACCACTTCTGCATCAGGATCACCACCAGCGCAGGCGGCAGCATGGCCAAAATGGCGGTGGCCATGACGACGTTCCATTCGGTGTATGCCTCGCCTGCAATCAGGCGCTTGATGCCCAGCACCACCGGGTACATGTTCTCGTTGGTGGTGACCAGCAGCGGCCACAAATACTGGTTCCAGCCGTAGATGAACTGGATCACGAACAGCGCGGCAATAGACGTTTTCG
>JANMIH010000148.1:0-5164 GCA_031375685.1 Polaromonas sp.
ATCAGAATCGGGCGCAAACGCTGGGTGGACGCTTTGATCAGGGCATCTGCCATCTCCATGCCATCGGCGCGCAACTGGTTGGTAAATTCAACGATCAAAATGCCGTGCTTCGTGATCAACCCCACCAGTGTGATCAGGCCAATTTGTGAATACACATTGATCGAGCCTCCTGACCATTTGAGCGCCAGCAGCGCGCCAATCATCGACAGCGGTACCGACAGCATGATCACGAGCGGATCAACAAAGCTTTCAAACTGGGCTGCCAGTACCAAAAAGATAAACACCAGCGCCAGAACAAACACAACCTGCAGTGCGCCTTGCGAGTTTTTAAACTCTCGAGATGTGCCGTTCAAGTCGGTGGTGTAGCCAGTTTTCAGCACCTTGGCGGCGGTCGCGTCCAGGAACTTGAGTGCTTCACCCAGCGAATAGTCAGGTGCCAAACTGGCAGTGATGGACACCGAGCGGCGCTGACCAAAGTGGTTCAGCTCGCGCGGGGAAACACTCTCACGCACCTTGACCAATGCTGACAGAGGAATCATGGTGTCGTTGCGGCCCCGCACATAGATGCGCTCAATGTCTTCGGGGGTGTTGCGCCCACTTGCCTCAGTTTGCACAATCACGTCGTACTGTTCGGCATCGCGTTTGTAGCGCGTCACGTTGCGCCCACCCAGCACGGTTTCAATTGCCTTGGCCACCACCTCCACACTCACGCCCAGGTCATCCGCCTTGTCGCGCACGACTTCAATGCGCAGCTCGGGTTTGTTCAAACGCAAGTCAACATCGGGTGAAACGATGCCGGGGTTTTTGGCGATTTCTTCCATCATTTGGCGTGCAACAGCGTTCAGGTTCTGGTAGCTGTCAGAGGTTTGAATCACAAAGTTCACAGGCCGCTCGCGAAAGCCCTGGCCGAGTGACGGCGGCGTGATGGTGAACACCGAAACACCCGGCAGGCCACCCAGTTTAGGCTGCAATTCACGCGCCATCTCAAGGGTGGTGCGCTTGCGGTCTTCCCAGTCCACCGTGCGATACACCACGCTGGCTTGCGCCACGGTGGGGTTGCCAACGTTGGCAAAAATACGGTCAAACTCCTTGAAAGGCTGGCCAATTTTTTCAACTAGCTGGGCGTAGCGGTTGGTGTAGTCAAGGGTTGCGCCATCGGGCGCGGTGATATTGGCCAAAATCACGCCACGGTCTTCCAGGGGAGACAGCTCCTGCTTCATGGTGGGGAACACCAGCACAATCGCCACGCCGCTGGCCAGCATCACGCCGACCACCAGCCAGCGGGCTTGCAACACCGCGCCTTTGATGCGCTGACCGATTCCAGACCTGGAAGAAGGGGGCACAGCGCGCGCCGTCACAATCCAACGCAAGGTGGTGCCATAGCGGTCAGACAGGCGGGTGAGCAGCCGCTCCATGGTGCGGTCAAACCAGTTGGGTTTCGGGTTGTGCTTGAGCAACTGGCTGCACATCATGGGCGTGAGTGTTAAAGCAACCACGCCCGAAACCACCACCGCGCCGGCCAGGGCCAGTGCAAACTCTACAAACAGTCGTCCGGTGCGGCCCGGCGTAAAAGCCAGCGGCGCGTAGACCGCCACCAGCGTTGCCGTCATGGTGATCACGGCAAAGCCTATTTCACGTGCGCCCTTGATACTGGCTGAAAACAGATCCATCCCTTCTTCAATGTGCCGGTAAATATTTTCCAGCATCACAATCGCGTCGTCCACCACCAGGCCGATGGCCAGTACCAGCGCGAGCAAAGTGAGGGTATTGATTGAAAAGCCGGCCAGCGCCATCAGGGCAAACGTGCCAACCAGGCTGACCGGAATCGTGACGATGGGAATCAGTGACGCACGCAACGTGCGCAAGAAAACAAAAATCACCAGCGCCACCAGAACCACGGCCTCGGCAATGGTTTTGTAAACGTTTTTAACCGAACGATCAATGAACACAGAGTTGTCGTTGGCAATGTCAATCTGCATGCCGGGCGGCAAATCAGCCTGCAACTTGGGGATGGCTTCACGCACGCCTTTGGACAGGTCAAGCGGATTGGCAGTCGCCTGACGAATCACACCAACCGCCACAGCAGCCCGGCCATTCAGGCGGACAGCCGTACGCTCTTCTGCCGCAGATTCCTGTACCCGCGCCACGTCGCGTACCTTGACCGGGAAGCCGTTCACACTTTTGACCACAATGTCACCAAATTGCCCTGGCCGCATCAGGTCGGTCTGTGAGGTGACACTGAACTCGCGCTGTTGGGATTCAATGCGCCCGGCAGGCAATTCCAGGTTGCTGCGGCGAATGGCATCTTCTACATCTTGCGTGGTGAGTCGGTACGAAGCCAGCTTGTCAGTGTCCAGCCAGACGCGCATCGCATATTTGCGCTCACCAAAAATCCTCACATCCGCCACCCCGGTGACAGTTTGCAGGCGCGACTTGACGACCCGGTTGATCAGGTCATTGATCTGCAATTGCGTCTGCGTCTCACTGCTGAAGGCCATGAAGATGACCGGAAAGGCATCAGCCTCGACCTTGGCAATCACGGGCTCTTCAATGGCCTGTGGCAAGCGGTTGCGCACGCGAGACGTGCGGTCGCGCACTTCGGCCGCAGCGGAATCAGCGTCTTTCTCTAACCTGAAGCGTACGGTGATCTGACCCTGCTCGGCGCGGCTGATGGAGGTGATGACATCGACCCCGTCAATACCGGCGATCGAGTCTTCAAGCGGCTTGGTGACCTGCGATTCAATCACCTCTGCCGAAGCGCCCGCATAACGCACGCTGACAGTCACAACAGGTTCGTCGATCTTGGGGTATTCACGCACTGTCAGGCGGTTAAAGCTGACCGCACCAATCAGTACGATCAACAGCGACAGCACGGTGGCAAACACCGGGCGGCGGATGGAAACTTCAGCCAGTTGCATGACAAAACCTTTGCTGGATGTTCATGGTTTTCTCGTTAACGCTTGCGATGGAAAGTATGGACAAGGTGATCAGGCTGGTTTGCCCGACGGTTTGGCTTGAGATTTGCCTTCGGGCTTGCCTTGCGGCTTGTCGCCTGCTGACAACTCATCACAAGGATTCGGCCCTTTGGCAACCTGCGCGCCAAGCTTGCTGCCGGCGCCTGGCCTCTGGCCTGAAGCGACTGCGGAAGCGGGCGCAGCTGGCACCACAGGGATGGCCGCCGCCGACGCGGCAACAACAGGCACAGGTGCCGCAGGCGCGGATGCACCTGGCCTGGCCGCACCTGGCGCATCACCCCCACGGCCGGGCCGTGGGCTGTTCAAATCCACCACTGTCACGGCCATGCCGTCACGCGGCACCCGCTGCTGGCCGGCCACCACCACCGTGTCGCCAATCTCCAGACCCTCGAGAATCTCAACCTTGCCCGGACTGCGCAAACCTACTTTGACCTCTACCCGCTGGCTGATACGGCTTTGCTGCGTGTCTCCTGGCACCAGCCGGATGACAAACTGCTTGCCGCCCTGCGGAACGATCGCTTCTTCGGGAATCACCCGCGCGTTTTCTCGCACACCAAACACCGCATTGACACGCGCAAACATGCCAGGGCGCAATTGCAATTGGCGGTTGTCAATACAGCCCCGCACCCCGACCGAACGGCCATTGGCATCAATCAATGGGTCAATCGCCTGGATTTTTGCGCTGAATTTACGGCCAGGCAATGCGTCCATGTCCAGCATGGCAGTCTGGCCGCGTTTGACTTTGGACTGAAAGCGCTCTGGCAACCTGAAATCGACAAAAATCGCATCAATGTCTTCAATGTTGACGATATCTGCCCCGTCCTTCAGGTAGTCGCCCACATTGACCAGCCGAATGCCCGCAATCCCGTCAAACGGGGCGATGATTTTCAAACGCTCGGCAGTCGCTTTGGACAGCGCCAGTCTGGCCTGCGCGACCTGCAAATTGGCAGCGCTTTCGTCCAGGGAGCGCTGGCTGACGAAGTTTTGCGCCACCAGTTCCTGATTGCGTTTTTGATTGGCTTGTGCAATCGACAGCTCAGCCATGCTTTGCTGGATTTGCGCCTGAGGTAACTGGTCGTCAAACTGCACCAGTACCTGGCCTTTTCTAACCCGCTGGCCGTCGGTAAAGTTAAGTTGCGTGATGCGCCCACTGACTTCAGGCCGCAAAATCACACCCCGGCGTGACCGCAAACTGCCAACAGCCTGGGTGTCGTCCGTCAGGCGGGCAACTTCAACCTTGGCCACTTCAACTGAAGGCGGCCTGCCGCCACCCGGCCCGCTTGCCGCTGCCAGTGGCGGACCAGAGCCTGCACCAGGCGCGGCAGATGGCTGCGAAGCGCTGTTATTTTTTGGTTGCTGGTACCACCAGGCCGCACCCGAGGCTAAAGCAATCCCAACGACTGCTACTGCTGAATAAATTACTTTAGAAGCCATGCTTTAAATGCCGTTTAGTTGCCAATGTGTAGTCAAATGAAACAACCAGTCAATGTAGCAGTCCTCGCCCTTTTTAATCACTTAAGGGGTATAGGACAACCCCGATGTCCGGCGGCTTTACAACGACTTTACAAGATCATGCAGGACATACTACGCATGCATATGATGCCCGCAAGCAAAACGCAGGCCAACAAGACTAAAGGCGACCCAAAGCCCGTTCAACACCTTTGTTGGCCAGGCCATCAGCCCGCTCATTGCCAGGGTCACCGGCATGGCCCTTGACCCAGCGCCAATCGATCTTGTGACCACTGCTGGCCACAATGGCGTCCAGCCTTTGCCACAAATCAACGTTTTTAACAGGCGCTTTGGCGGCGGTTTTCCAGCCACGTGCTTTCCAGCCATGAATCCATTCGGTGATACCCTTGCGAACATATTCGCTGTCAAGGTACAGCGTCACATTGCAAGGCCTTTTAAGCGCAGCTAGCGCCTCAATCACGGCAGACAGCTCCATTCGGTTGTTGGTTGTGCCCAGCTCGCCACCAAAAATTTCTTTTTCTACCCCGCCCTGGCTGAGCAATGCACCCCAGCCGCCGGGGCCAGGGTTGCCTTTACACGCACCGTCGGTGTAAATGGTCACAGCTTGCGATTCGGTCATGGTTACTTTTCTTGGTTATCGAGGAATAAATTCAGATTGGGTTCTTTGTTGGCCACAGCGGCAGGCGCCGTTGCTACATTTTTACGCGTCTTCCAGGCGG
>JANMIH010000153.1:0-3381 GCA_031375685.1 Polaromonas sp.
CTGTTGGTATGCAGGCTTTGCGTGCCGCCAAACACCGCTGCCATGCCTTCAATGGTGGTACGCACAATGTTGTTGTACGGGTCCTGCTCGGTCAGGCTCCAGCCGCTGGTCTGGCAGTGGGTGCGCAGCATCAACGACTTGGGTGACTTGGCGTCAAAGCCTTTCATGATGCGGCACCACAGCAGCCGTGCGGCGCGCATTTTGGCAATCTCTAAATAGAAATTCATGCCAATCGCCCAGAAGAAGCTCAGGCGGACAGCAAATCCGTCCACATCCAGTCCCTTGCCAATGGCTGTCTTCACATACTCTTTGCCGTCGGCAAGGGTGAAGGCCAATTCAAGCGCCTGATTGGCCCCGGCTTCCTGCATGTGGTAACCGCTGATGCTGATGGAATTGAACTTCGGCATGTGCTTGGCCGTGTATTCAATGATGTCACCAATGATGCGGATGCTGGGCGCGGGCGGGTAGATGTAGGTGTTGCGCACCATGAATTCTTTGAGGATGTCGTTTTGAATCGTGCCGCTCAAATCTGCCTGCGCCACGCCCTGCTCTTCAGCCGCCACCACGTAGCCCGCCAGCACCGGCAGCACCGCGCCGTTCATGGTCATGCTGACGCTGACTTTGTCGAGCGGGATCTGGTTGAACAGAATCTTCATGTCTTCGACCGAATCAATCGCCACGCCGGCCTTGCCCACGTCGCCCGTCACCCGCGGGTGGTCGCTGTCGTAGCCGCGGTGCGTTGCCAGATCAAACGCCACTGACACACCCTGCCCGCCAGCCGCCAAAGCCTTGCGGTAAAAGGCATTCGATTCCTCAGCGGTTGAAAACCCGGCATACTGACGAATCGTCCACGGGCGAACCGCATACATCGTGGCCTGTGGACCGCGAATGAATGGCTCAAAGCCAGGCAGTGTGTTGGTGTAGGGTAAATCCTTGATGTCTTCAGCCGTGTACAGCGGCTTGACGGAGATGCCGTCTGGCGTTTGCCAGTTCAGTGCACCCACATTGCCTCCGGGGGCAGATTTGGCGGCAGATTTTTCCCAGTCGGCAAGGTTTGATGGTTTGAACGGGGTGGATGGCGTGGTCATAGACCCCTATCTTAGCAAACTTTAAATTTATAATTATAAATTCAGAATTCAGTTTCGTGTAAACTTTGAGGCGTTATGAACGCACCCATCCTGCCCCAAAACCTCAAGCAGCGCGCACTGTATGAAGAAGTCGCCGAGCTGCTGCGCCAGCGTATCTTTAGCCGTGAGCTGCCGCCCGGAAGCTGGATTGACGAGCTGAAGCTGGCTGAAGAATATGGCATCAGCCGCACGCCTCTGCGTGAAGCGCTCAAGGTGCTGGCCACCGAAGGCCTGGTCACCATGAAGGTGCGGCGTGGTGCGTATGTGACCGAAGTCAACGAAAAAGACCTGCGCGACGTGTTTCACTTGATGGCTGTGCTGGAGGCCGACGCGGCAAGTACAGTCGCCCTGACAGCGACAGACCAACAATTACAAGAGCTAGAAGCGCTCCACCAGCAACTGGAAAAAGCTGCCAGCGACACAAAAGACCTCATCCGATTTTTTATGATCAACGAAACGTTTCACGTCCGGCTGCTGCAAATCGCCGACAACAAATGGCGCGGCCAAATGGTGGCAGATTTGCGCAAAGTGATGAAGCTCAACCGCGCGCAGTCGCTCCTTAAAGTCGGGCGGATTGACGAGTCACTGGCCGAACATGCGGCCATCATGGCAGCGTTGAAAAAGCGGGATGATGTAGCTGCTCAGGCGGCGATGCGGGTGCATATTCAGAGGGGGCTGGAGGCAGCCGGGTAGCTGAACAACTGTACAAAACCAGTCTCAGGGCTTGCTGCGCAGCATGTCCATGATTTGAACCGGGTTCAAACCAGCCGCTTTTTGCCTGATTTGAGGCATGTAGTCGGTCTGCATCTGCTTGGCAGGAGCCAAAAGGCTCTGGAAAGTATCGCGCAGCACAGCCGTGGTCATGGTGCGGCCCCCAGCGTAGTAGCGTTTTGCAACCTGGCCCAGCGCGTAGGTGGTGGCAAATGAAAAAGCCATACCTGTCGCCGCGCCACCCATGCTGCCAATTGTTTTACCGGCCACTTTCCCAAGTAAACCGCCCAACAGCTTGCGTCCAAACTGCTCCAGATATTGCGATGTCAATCCAACACCAACCGCAGCAATAAATTCCTTGACATGCCCCTGATCAAGCTCAATGCCATGCGCTTTGCCGATGGCGTAAACCATTTTGACCTGCATCGGAATGATCGCCATGGACGCCCAAGACTGCGGCAGCAACTCCAGAGCGCCATTGAGCATGGCGTAATTCAGGATTGATTTATCAAGCTCGGCGTGCGCTACTTGCGACATGGCCAATGGCGCAGCCACAGCGGCAAGAGCCACCCCAGCAGATGCTGCAGGCACGGCAACCTCAGCCAGATCCACCACTTCGTCGGCTTGTCTGTCGAAGGTATTGGTTTGATCTGCTGACAGGTTCAAACCTCGTTTCAAGTCAGCCAGAAACTGCCGCTCTGCGTCCGTCTGTCGCCCATCCGCATCGCATACACACACCGCCATTTCGTAGGCCAACTGGCGCTGACCTTTATCGGTCAGTGCGCTGGTGGCAGACGCCAGTTGCACACGCTTGAGCAATACATCCTGCACCAGACGCGACAGATCAGCCCGGTCGGCACCGTCGGCCAGTGACTCGGCCATGCGCCGGATTTCTTCGCGCTCGGCATCGCCTTTGTTGCCGTCTGCCAGTGCAGCAAACAGTCCGATGGTCAGAAGCGCTTTTTGATCTTCAAGCAGCATGATGAACTCCTTAGGGGTGAGGATTTGAGAGCCAAAACCAGTATATTTTGTTGTGAAATCAATAAGCACGTACCCTGTCAGGCCTTGTTGCAAACCAGTGCAAGGTGCTGTGGCTAGCTGTTCTGCGTCAGCTAACAGGTAAAGTGATCACATGCCTTTCAACCAAAGCTTTGCACCCATCACCTCCACCCTGATTGAGCCCATCATCACCGGCGGCCCGGCACGCGGCCTGTGTACCGATTGCGGGCTGTCGCGCAGCAGCGACCCCAAACGCTGCGGGCAGGCGTGCCAGTTCATCAAACCTGACTACGCGCGGCTTGAAACTGCGGTGCATGGCCGGGAACGGGCTCTAGAAAAACCTGACGAGCTGTTTTTTGGCCCGCACAACCGCATGCTGCGCGCCCGTCTGGCAGCGCCGAGCCAAGGCGCGCAGTGGACAGGCATCACCACACGGCTGGCTGAACGCCTGCTGGAAACCGGCGCTGTCGATGCGGTGCTGACGATGGCACCCGATACTAAAGACAAGTGGCGGCCCAAGCCGGTGATCGTGACCCGCGCCGAA
>JANMIH010000207.1:0-3207 GCA_031375685.1 Polaromonas sp.
ATTCGGCAATGGAAAAACACATTCAAATGAATCACCCTTACCTGCATGCTGCCCTGCTTTGTATTGCATTTTTGACTGGCTGCGCCAGCCAGCCCGGCATGCCCGGCGACCCAGTGCTGGCCGTCCCTTCAGTCGTCACAACCACCCCTGAAATTCCCGGTGGCCCCCTTAAAAGCATCACGCCAGGCCAGATCGGCGGCTTTAAGGTGACCGCCGCCGAACCGCCCAAAGAATTGTGGGACCGCATACGCCGTGGCTATGCCATGCCCGACTTGCAAGACCCGCTGGTTACAGACAGAGAGCAGTGGTATTCAAGCCGGCCTGACTACATCCAGCGCATGACCGAACGCTCCAGCAAGTACCTGTTCCACATTGTTGAAGAGCTCGAGCGCCGCCAAATGCCGACCGAGCTGGCGCTGCTGCCTTTCATTGAAAGCGCCTTCAACCCACAAGCCGTGTCCAGTGCCAAAGCGGCAGGCATGTGGCAGTTCATGCCCGCTACTGGCAAATACTTTGACCTGAAGCAAAACGCCTTCAGGGACGACCGTCGCGACGTCCTGGCATCGACCCGCGCGGCGCTGGACTACCTGCAAAAGCTGCACGGCATGTTTGGGGACTGGCATTTGGCGCTAGCAGCCTACAACTGGGGCGAAGGCAGTGTGGGCCGCGCAATAGCCCGCAATAAAAAAGCCGGGCTGGGCACTGGCTATCTGGACCTGAACATGCCCGCTGAAACACGCATGTATGTTCCCAAACTGCAAGCGGTCAAAAACATTGTGGCCAATCCGCAAGGCTTTCGTACCGAGTTGCCAATGATTGCCAACCACCCATATTTTCAGCAGGTACAGCTCAGCCGTGACATCGACGTGGCGCTGGCGGCTCGTCTGGCCGATGTTCGCCTGGAGGACTTCAAGGCACTGAACCCGTCGGCGCATCGCCCGGTCATCATTGCATCTGGCACGCCGCAGATATTGCTGCCGTGGGACAACGCCCTGGTCTTTCAGCGTAACTTTGAAGCCTACTCGCAAGGCCAATACGCCAGCTGGACCGCCTGGACAGCACCCGCAACCCTCAGCGCCAGCGAAGCGGCCAGGCGGGTTGGCATGAGTGAGGCCGACCTGCGCAGCGTCAACAACATTCCGCCGCGCATGCTGATCAAGGTCGGCTCAACATTGCTTGTTCCGCGCTCTGCCAAGATGGAAGCAGACATTTCAAGCCAGGTTGCCGACAACGCACAAATCACACTTGCCCCGGAAATCGTGACGCGTCGCACCACGATCAAGGCACGCAAAGGCGAAACAGTTGCCAGCATTGCCAAACGCTACGGCCTGAACTCGGTCAACGTCGCCGAGTGGAACAGCACCAGCGTAGCTGGTGCCTTCAAGCTGGGGCAGCAAGTGGTGGTATTTTTACCAGTGAGAGCTGCGGTCAAATCCACTGCCAAAAGCAACGGTAAAAGTCCAGCAAAACCAGCCAATCGAAAAGTGGTGATACAATCCAAAAAACGCTGAGCGTCCGGTTTGAAGATTCAAGCTTTGAACCGCTCTTTGGAGCGCACGGCAAACACATTGGTGTAGGTTTTACCCAGATCAATCCTGGCCGGCTGCAGGCCTGAGTCAAAACGGCTGAGCGCCTTCAAGGCTGTCTTTGGCCCGTCGTCGGGCAAAAACCCATCCAGCGAGATGCATTGGCGAATCTTGTTGAAAGACGCCAGGTACACCGCCCTGTCGCCCTGGAAATAGCTTTCTGGCACAACCTTGATGATGTCACCGGGCCCAGCGGTTTGCAACCACTTCAGGCTGTGAACCATGCCATGTGTCAGTGCCTGGCAGGTGCCGGGGTGACGCAGCACAAATTCGCTGTTGGCAAAAAGACATGCGGATGGCATGGAGCCACCAAAAAGCTCGGATGCCCCGCGCAGTGTTCGGGTGTCGCTGATGATTTTGACATCCCCTTTCTGTTCAAGCATGGTCATGACCGGGTCAGCGCTGCACAGCGCGTCAATCTGGCCAGAGCGAATCGCGTTCAAGGCGATGCCTGATGAGCCGACGGGCAGCAAATTGACATCCTGAACGTTCAAACCGGCTTTGACCAGCAACAATTGGGTCATCAGGCTGGCGGCGGAGTCAAGCGCAACCACACCAATTTTCTTGCCCCGCAAATCGGCCATGGCGGCGGTGTTTGACAAACTGCGGGTCGACACGCCAAAAGCCATTTGCGGCGTGAGGCTTTGCAAGACAAAGGCTCTGACCATCTGGTTTTTGGCTTGCAAATACAGGCTTCGCTCATAGGAGCCGGAACAAACATCTGCACCGCCCGAGAGCAAGGCCTGGGTGGCGCTTGCCGCATCTGAAAAGTCAGTGACCTGAACGTCCAGACCTTCGGCCTTGAAATACCCCAATTGGTCTGCAATCGTCAAGGGCAGGTAGGCAAACGATGCTTTGCCGTCCACAGAAACCGTGATTTTCGATTTTTCCAGGCGCGGTTGCGCATGCAGGCCAGGCGCTGCTAATGCGAAGGCAGCGCAAGTCATGCTGCTGGCAAAACGTCGACGCGACAATAAAGACAGGGAGGTCATGGAACTGAAGTTTTGATCTTTTTTCGGTAGCCATCAGCATAGCCAGACCACAAAAAACCCGCATCGGGAACATCCCGTGCGGGTTACTACGCAAGTTGCGGCTTGGGCTTACGACTGGTTACGCGCGCTGTCAAAACAACGGCGTGTAACGATCAGCGAAAACCCGAAAAAAGTATCCAGACATTGATCAGCAATGCAACAAACCAGATCGCGCTGCGGGTTTTGGCCATATCAGCCACATACATCAGCACATAAGCCATCCGCATAAAAACAAACATGAGCGCCAGAATATCCAGCACCGTTTGCCGCGCCTGCAACTGGTGCGCAATGATGACGGCAGCAAAGAAAAACGGCAGCGCCTCAAACGTGTTGGCTTGCGCTGCGTTGGCCCGCGCACGCCAGTCGGTTTGCATGGCCAGCCAGGCCCGCGGGTTGTTGTTGTCGTAGCCGCCTTTTTTTGGGGATATGGTGAACATGCCGTACTTGGCAATCCCCGCACACACGATAGGCATGATGGCCATCGCCAGAACGCACCAGTAAGCGATGGTAAAGCGTGCAAATGTCATTTTTAAATATCTTTCTGGCCTTTAAGCCATGTAATACGTGCGCAAGCAGCTACATATATTGTA
>JANMIH010000209.1:0-6916 GCA_031375685.1 Polaromonas sp.
TCTCCCTTGGCGCCGAACAGGTCAGAGCCCATGCCGTGACCGCCATTTTTGGCGTCGTGGCGGCGCGAGAAGCGGAAGTCCACCAGCGGGTTCAGGTTGATGTCGGCGACTGCGTAAACATGACCACCGCGTCCCCCATCACCACCGTTCGGACCACCGAATGCCTTGTACTTTTCATGGCTGAACGTGACGCTGCCCGCCCCGCCATCGCCTGCGGCAATGTCAATAAAGGCTTCGTCAACGAATTTCATGGTGTGGCCCGGTCTGGCTGCGCAGTTGGAAGTAGTCTACAAATAAAAAAGCCCCGACTGGTCGGGGCTTCGATTGGGTCGCAAGGACTTGCCGAAGTGACAGGCTTACGCCGGGGTCACGCTGACAGTCTGCTTGGACAAAGCGCCCTTGATGGCAAAGGAGACTTGACCGTCTACCAATGCAAACAAAGTGTGGTCCTTGCCGATGCCGACATTGGTACCGGGGTGAAACCGGGTACCGCGCTGGCGAACAATGATGCTGCCTGCATTGATGACTTCGCCACCAAATTTCTTGACGCCAAGCATTTTGGGCTGCGAGTCGCGCCCGTTTCGCGTAGAGCCGCCGCCTTTTTTCTGTGCCATTTTTCAGTTACTCCTGATGGTGCCGGGATTAGCCAGCAATAGCGCCGATTTGCAGTTCTGTGTAGTTCTGCCGATGGCCCTGACGCTTTTGGTAGTGCTTGCGCCGGCGCATTTTGAAAATGCGAATTTTGTCACCTCTGCCGTGAGAAATGACTGTCACAGTAACACTGGCACCTAGCACCAAGGGCGTACCGACTTTGATATCAGCGCCGTTTCCGACAGCCAACACCTGGTCAATAACGATCTCTTGGCCTACGTCCGCAGCAATCTGTTCTACTTTAATTTTTTCACCAGCAGCAACTTTGTATTGTTTGCCGCCGGTTTTTATGACCGCGTACATGTAAGACCTCTTAAATTGAGTTCTGCAGACGGATTTCTACAGAGCCCAATATTCTAGCATGCTGGGCAAAAAATGGCCATACCCCTCGTATTTGGCTATAAAAGGCAACGATTGTCATCGTCCGTCTTCCTATAATCGTTTAACTTCATTGTCGGGATTCACCTCTTTTGTCTGCCAATTCCTCTAGCACTGCCGCTGCGCTCGCCCTGATTGCCGACGACATGCGCGGGATGGATGCGGTGATTGCGCATCGATTGACCTCTGATGTGCCGCTGGTCAGCCAGGTGTCTCAGTACATCATTGCGGCGGGTGGCAAGCGGCTGAGACCGGCCTTGCTGCTCTTGACGTGTGGCGCGCTGGGCTACACCAGTGAGCAGCGTTTGAACATGGCTGCGGTGGTGGAGTTCATCCATACCGCCACCCTGCTGCATGACGATGTGGTGGATGAATCTACGCTACGCCGGGGGCGAGCAACTGCCAACGAGGCGTTTGGTAACCCGGCCAGTGTGCTGGTGGGGGACTTTTTGTACTCCCGCGCATTTCAAATGATGGTCGATGCGGGTGACATGCGCATCATGCAAACCCTGGCAGAGGCGACCAATGTGATCGCCGAAGGCGAAGTTCTGCAACTCATGAACATGCACGACGCCAGCCTGTCGGAAGTCGGCTACTTGCTGGTCATCCGCTCCAAAACCGCCAAGCTGTTCGAAGCCAGTGCACGTATCGCAGCTCTTTTGGCCAAGTCGCCGTCCATGATTGAGAAAAGCTGCGCTGATTACGGGCAGGCACTGGGCACGGCGTTTCAGGTGATTGACGATGTGCTGGATTACGACGGCGCTGTGCATGAGATGGGTAAAAACTTGGGCGATGATCTGCGCGAAGGTAAAGCCACCTTGCCGCTGATCATTGCCATGCAGCGAGCGACACCTGCTGAGCGAACCCTGATTGAGCAGGCCATCGTGACGGGCGGTATCGACAACATGGCACAAATCATTGATATTGTTCAAAGATCAGGTGCTTTGACGGCTACCCGCAACGCCGCCGCTGTCGAGGCGCAACGCGCGCTGGACGCTTTGCAAAACCTGCCGCAAAATATCTATTCCCATGCTTTGAGTCAACTGGCCTCGCAGCTGCTAGACAGGCGTGCTTGATGACTCCTACCCCAGCTGTTAAGTTAGCAGTAAGAGAAATAGCCATGGCAGCTATCAGCTCACTCAGCAAAGAAAGCTCTACTCTAGCCTTGCCCGGCTTGGGCAGAGCGCTGGTGATTGCAGGCAAGCTCGGTCAAAAAGCAGCAGAGGACATTTTCAGCAAGGCCAAAAGCGGCCGAACCAGCTTTATTGCCGAGCTGACGGGCTCGGGTGCGGTGTCCCCGTTCGACCTGGCGCACACCATGTCGACAGCCTTTGCCGCACCGTTGCTGGATCTGGATGCGATTGACACCCAGCGCCTGCCCAAAGGCCTGATCGATGCCAAAATTTGCCAGACCTACCGCATTGTTGTCCTCAGCAAGCGCAGTAACCGGCTGATTGTGGCGACGGCAGATCCGTCAGATCAGGAGGCGGCTGAAAAAATCAAGTTTTCCACCCAGATGGGTGTGGACTGGGTAATTGCCGAATATGACAAGCTGACCAACCTGGTGGAAGCGTCAACTACCACAGCCGCCGAGGCAATGGAAAGCATTATTGGTGACGACTTCGAGTTTGATGAGTCAAGTGCCGAGATGCAAAGCGAGAGCCCGGACGCTGCGGTGTCTGAGGTTGAAGACGCACCTGTCGTCAAGTTTTTGCAAAAAATGCTGCTCGATGCCTTCAGTATGCGTGCGTCTGACTTGCACTTTGAGCCTTTTGAACATTACTACCGCGTGCGCTTTCGGGTCGACGGCGAGCTGCGTGAGATTGCCACGCCACCGGTGGCCATCAAGGAAAAGCTGGCCGCCCGCATCAAGGTGATTTCAAAGCTCGATATTTCTGAAAAGCGGGTGCCGCAAGACGGCAAGATGAAGCTGAAAATCGGGCCCGATCGCGTCATTGATTTTCGGGTCAGCACCCTGCCCACCATGTTCGGTGAAAAAATTGTGATTCGGATTCTGGATCCGAGCAGTGCCAAACTTGGCATTGATGCGCTGGGCTACGAACCGATCGAAAAAGAACGCTTGCTGGCTGCCATTGGCAGGCCCTACGGCATGGTTCTGGTGACTGGGCCGACAGGTTCTGGCAAAACGGTGTCGCTCTACACCTGCCTGAATATTTTGAACAAACCGGGCATCAACATTGCCACCGCTGAAGACCCAGCCGAGATCACCTTGCCGGGTGTGAACCAGGTCAGCATGAATGACAAAGCAGGCATGACTTTTCCTGTGGCGCTGAAGGCCTTTTTACGGCAAGACCCAGACATCATCATGGTCGGTGAGATTCGCGATCTGGAGACGGCTGACATTTCGATCAAGGCCGCGCAAACTGGCCACCTCGTGCTGTCAACCTTGCACACCAATGATGCGCCAACCACACTCACCCGGATGCGCAACATGGGCATTGCGCCGTTCAACATCGCGTCCAGCGTGATTTTGATCACTGCCCAGCGGCTGGCGCGGCGCTTGTGCCCCAATTGCAAAACCGTGGCAGACATTCCGCGTGAAACTTTGCTGGAGGCAGGTTTTACAGAAGACGATGTGGATGGCAGTTGGACACCGTATCGCCCGGTGGGTTGCTCAATGTGCAACAACGGCTACAAGGGTCGGGTTGGTATTTATCAGGTGATGCCGATCACCGAAGAAATCCAGCGCATTATTTTGCGAGATGGTACGGCACTGGAAATCGCTGAACAGGCGCAGAAAGAAGGTGTTAACAGTCTGCGTCAGTCTGGCTTGTATAAAGTTAAACTCGGCATGACCTCTCTTGAAGAGGTGCTGAGCTGTACAAATGTCTGATCTCAGGTCTGAAGATGTTTGATTTCCTGTACCTTTAAAAACCAGAAAGCAATAGCGGGGAAATTTATGGCAACTGCGTCTAAAGGTATTCAGGAATTTGTCTTCGAGTGGGAAGGAAAGGACCGGGGCGGCAAGCAGGTCAAAGGCGAGATTCGCGCAGCGGGCGAAAATCAGGTTCAGGCTGCCTTGCGGCGCCAGGGTGTTTTGCCCACCAAAATCAAAAAACGCCGCATGCGATCAGGCAAGTCCATCAAGCCCAAAGACATCGCTATTTTTACCCGCCAGCTCGCCACCATGATGAAAGCCGGCGTACCGCTGCTGCAGTCTTTTGACATTGTGGGCCGCGGCAATGCCAACGCAAGTGTGACCAAGCTGCTGAACGATGTGCGCACCGATGTGGAAACTGGTACGTCGCTGAGTGCTGCTTTTCGCAAATACCCGCTGTACTTCAGTGCGTTGTATTGCAACCTGGTCGAAGCTGGCGAGGCGGCTGGTATTTTGGAGGCACTGCTGGATCGACTGGCGGTCTACATGGAAAAGACCGAAGCCATCAAGTCCAAAATCAAGTCTGCGCTGATGTACCCCATTTCAGTGGTGATTGTTGCTTTTGTCGTGGTGACTGTGATCATGATTTTCGTGATTCCGTCGTTTAAACAAGTGTTTTCCTCATTCGGTGCAGATTTGCCCGCCCCCACGCTTTTCGTGATTGCCATCAGTGAATTTTTTGTCGCTTACTGGTGGTTGATTTTTTGCGGTATTGGTGGGGGCTTGTATTTCTTTTTTCAGGCTTGGCAGCGCAGCAAAAAAATGCAGCGCTTTATGGACAGAGCGCTGCTCAAAGTTCCAGTATTTGGTGCGATGATTGAAAAATCATGCATCGCCCGCTGGACACGCACACTGGCCACCATGTTTGCAGCGGGTGTACCGCTGGTCGAGGCTCTGGACTCGGTAGGCGGTGCATCCGGTAACTCGAAGTACGCCGATGCAACTGAAAAAATCCAGCAGGAAGTCTCTACCGGGATCAGCTTGACGGCGGCCATGACCAATGCCAATTTGTTCCCGACCATGGTGCTGCAAATGTGCGCGATTGGTGAAGAGTCCGGCTCGGTCGACCACATGCTGGGCAAGGCCGCTGACTTTTACGAAGCTGAAGTCGACGAAATGGTGGCTGGCTTGTCCAGCCTGATGGAGCCCATCATCATCGTGTTTCTGGGTGGATTGATTGGCGGCATTGTGGTGGCCATGTACTTGCCGATTTTCAAGCTGGGTCAAGTCGTTTGATGCTGGACGGTTTGCCGCGAGAAGTGTTGGCAGCGCTGGCTGGTTTTTTCGGCTTGCTGGTCGGCAGCTTTTTGAATGTGGTCATTTACCGCCTGCCCAAAATGATGGAACAGCAATGGGAGGCAGAGTGCGCAGAGCTGACTGGTCAAACCGCTGAATCCCCAGCCGAAAAACTCAGTCTCATGTCACCGCGCTCGCGTTGCTCCACTTGCGGCCACATGATCGCCTGGTACGAAAACATCCCGCTGCTCAGCTATGTTTTTCTGCGCGGTAAATGTTCGGTTTGCGGCACAGCTTTCGGCATACGCTACCCGATGGTTGAACTGGCGACAGGTATTCTTTTTGCATTTAGCGCCTGGCGCTGGGGCATTACACCCACCACGCTGGCTTGGTGTGGTTTTTCTGCCGCGTTGCTGGCTTCGGCGGTGATTGATTGGGACACCACCTTGTTGCCTGACGACATCACGCTGCCACTGATGTGGGCCGGGTTGGTTTTGTCAGCCCTGCAACTGAATTCGGCTGTCAGCTTGCATGCCTCTGTCTGGGGTGCAGTCGGTGGTTACCTGTCACTCTGGCTGGTGTACTGGGCCTTCAAGCTGGTTACGGGCAAAGAAGGCATGGGCTATGGCGACTTCAAGCTTTTTGCGGCACTTGGTGCCTGGTTTGGCTGGGCAGCATTGGTGCCGATTAATTTGATGGCTTCGGTGATTGGCGCAGTGGTTGGAATTGCGATGAAATTTTCCAGCGGTCTGCGTGAAGGCGGCTACGTCCCATTTGGCCCGTTCCTGGCTGGCGCTGGTTTGACGGCCATGGTATTTGGGCCTCAGTCCATTTTGCGAGCGGTGGGTTTGTAGGTGCTGCGCCTTGGTTTGACCGGCGGTATTGGCAGCGGCAAAAGTACGGTTGCGCAGATGCTGGTGGGGCAGGGTGCAACCCTGGTGGATGCCGACGCGATATCGCGTGCCTGTACGGCGCCCGGTGGCGCGGCCATCGGCCCTATTGCGGCGCATTTTGGGCTTGACGTCATCACAGCCGACGGCACATTGAGGCGCGATGTGATGCGCCAGCGGGTGTTTGCTGACCCGAAAGCCAAGCAGCAACTCGAAGCCATCATTCATCCGCTGGTCAGTGCTGAAGCCGCACGGCTGACTGAAGCGGCGCAGCAAGCTGGCAGCACCTGGGTGGTGTTTGACATTCCCTTGCTGGTTGAATCAAAACGCTGGCGCCAGCAGCTTGACAAGGTGCTGGTCGTTGACTGCGAAGTAGCCACACAAATCAGCCGGGTGATGCAGCGTGAAATCAGCAACAACGGCTGGACGCAAGAAGCCGTTGAAAACGTGATTGCCCAGCAGGCCACCAGAGCCCAGCGCCTGGCCGCAGCCGATCTTGTGATCTACAACGACGGCATAAGGCTGGACGAATTGGCTGCACAAGTTGCGCAATTGGCCAAGTGCATCACGCTATGATTCGAGTTTGCTTTTAGTCCAAGTGCTGATAAAGTCCACGCCGTGATTCTTTACGAATACCCTTTCAACGAACGCATACGTACCTACTTGCGACTGGAGCATCTGTTTCGCCGTCTGGGTGAGCTGGTCGCACGCGAGCATCCAACGGACCATCATTACGCGATCACCACCATCTTTGAAGTGATGGATGTCGCTGCCCGTGCTGATTTGAAAACCGATGTGCTCAAAGACCTGGAAAAGCAAAAGCACATTTTGAATGGCTACCGGGGCAATCCGGCGATTGCTG
>JANMIH010000225.1:0-2315 GCA_031375685.1 Polaromonas sp.
CAGCGCACCATGTCGCTGGACGGCTCATCCAATGCACACAGGCTCAAAACGACACGTTTGACATTACTGCTTTTGATGGCGTTGATCGCGGCCATGACAGCCACGCGGACATTTTTAGCGCTGGCATCACCGCAGCCCACCAAAATCAACCGGGTGGCGGCCACACCAGCAGTGCGGTAACTGCTGAGCAGTTTGCCAGGTTTGGTTTCCAGGTCACCCGACTTGATGGCCAGAGCCGCCAGTGATGACACAGCGTCTGCGCCGATGGTAGAAGATGCATCTTGCGACACCAGCACCACCAGGGCATCGCATTTTTCAGTGCAAAGCCGGGCGCGGTTGAGAGTTTTGAGTTCAAAGTCCATAATCAGAGGTCTGACCAATCAAAGATAAATAAAATCAAGGCAAAAGGGCGCAGTTTCAGCCAATGTTATTCCAATCTTCCCTTCGCAGAGAGCTGGCTCGCAGTTTCGGGGCCACGTTTGTTGTCCTGATCACCATCGTACTGACCATTGTGCTGATACGCACACTGGGCCAGGCGTCGCGCGGCGTGATTAATCCGCAAGATGTGATGCTCTTCATGGCTTACGCCGCGCTTGGCAGGCTGCCAACCATTTTGACGCTGTCGCTGTTTATCGCCATGGTCGGCACGCTGTCACGCATGTACCGCGACAGCGAGATGGTGGTCTGGTTCACCAGCGGGCGCAGTTTGACCAGCTTTATGGGGCCGTTGTTTCGCTTTGCCTGGCCAGTTTTGCTGATTGTGGCACTCACGGCACTTTTCATTTGGCCCTGGACGAACCAGCAAACCCGCGACATGCAGCAGCGCTACGCGGGCCGCAGTGACATTGACCGCATTGCACCGGGGCAGTTTCAGGAGTCGTCTGGCGGGAATCGGGTGTTTTTTATTGACCGGGATGCCAAAACAGATTTGAAGTCCAGCAATAACGTGTTCATTGCGGCCAATGAAAAAGGCAAAAACTCCATCACCACGGCGCGTTCAGGCCGGATTGAAACCACGGGCGACAAGCAGGTATTGGTGCTCGAAAACGGTCAACGACTTGAGAACGAAAACGGCAAAACAATCCTGAAAATCAGCAACTTTGAAGAATACGGCAGCGCCATAGGCAACACATCGCAAATCAATTCTGAGGTCAGTGATGCGAAACTTTTGTCGATTCCTGTTTTGGTGAGGTCCCCCACGAGAGCCAACCTGAGCGAGCTGGCCTGGCGCATGGGACTGGCACTGGCCGCGATCAATTTTGTGGTGCTGGCGGTCGCACTGGCCAATGTCAACCCACGCGGCGGGCGCAGCGGTAATTTTGTTTTTGTTGTGCTGACTTTTCTGGTTTATAACAATTTGGTGAACCTGGGGCAAAGCTGGGTTTTTGGCGGGTCCATCAGTTTTGGCGGTTTGATGTTGGTATTGCACGGCGGCGTACTGGTGCTGGGCTTGTTGTGGCTGGCCAAACGCAATGCCAACTGGACATTGCGCGCTGCATTCAGGCGGCGCGCCAAACTGAACAAGGCAGCCGCATGAAAACCATTCGCCGCCTGATTTATGGCGAGGTCTTGACAGCCATTGCCCTGGTCGCCATGGGCTTTTTGGCGCTGTTTTTCTTTTTTGATCTGGTCGACGAGTTGCAATACCTCGGCAAAAACAATGGCTTGCCCAGTGGTTTGCCGACTGCCAGCGACATCTACCAGATCAGGCATGCGCTGATCTATGTCGGCTTGTTGATACCCAACCATTTGTATGAGCTGATCCCCATTTCAGTGTTGATCGGCACGATTTTTGTGATGGCCAGAATGGCACAAAGCTCTGAATACACCATTTTGCGGACCAGCGGTCTGGATCCCTGGCGCGCATTGAAGATGCTCTTGAATCTGGGGGCAATTTTTGTGGTGCTAAGTTTTGCAATTGGTGACTATCTTGCACCTTTGAGCGAGCGTACGGCGCAACTGCTCAAAGCCCGGTACCAGGGCACCATTACCGTCGGGCAGACCGGCGCCTGGCTGAAAGAAAAGCAGGCCTTCAACTCCGTGATCGCCAATGTCAGAACCCTGTCACCTGACAACGAGATGCTGGGTTTGCAGATTTTTGAGTTCAACAACCAAGGCCTGGCGGTGTCGAAAATGCAGGCAGCAAGCGCATCGTTCGCGCTGGACGATTCCTGGCAATTGCACGGCGTGACCAGAACAGAGTTCAATTTGCCCACCGATCCAGCCACGGCCAGTAACGCCGCCAAGCAATCCGCCGACGTGGCGCGCACCACAATGGCCAGTTTCCGTTGGCCCACAGAAATCACGCAGGAAAT
>JANMIH010000235.1:0-3181 GCA_031375685.1 Polaromonas sp.
CAGCCCAGCCCTTGGCTGGTTAGGGATTGGTGGTTTAAGCTAATCTAGCGCCATGAACACACTTTTCATCAAACTGGGTTGGCGCACCCTGTGGCGCGACTTGCGGGCCGGCGAACTTCGCCTTCTCATCGTTGCTGTGACCTTGGCTGTCGCGGCACTCACAGCGGTTGGTTTTTTTGCTGATCGGCTCAAAGGCGGTTTGCAACGTGATGCGCGGCAATTGCTGGGCGGGGATGCCGTGCTGCGCAGCGATCAGGCAACACCTGCCGCCTTCATCGCCAAAGCCAAGGCACTCGGCTTGCAGACAGCCACCAGCATCACCTTTCCGACCATGGCGCGCGCCTCTGATGGCGATGGCGGCGCCACCAAGTTGGCAGCTTTCAAAGCTGTTCCTTCCGGCTACCCACTGCGAGGCAATTTGGTGGTGTCTGAATCTGTTGAGGGCAAAGCGCAAATCACCCGCGATATTCCAGCGCCTGGCACGGTGTGGGTTGACCCATCGTTACTGGACGCCCTGAACCTGAAAATCGGCCAAACGCTCATGATGGGCGATGCGAGTTTTAAAGTCGCCCGCATCATCACACAGGAGCCCGACCGCGGCGCAGGCTTTATCAGCTTTTCACCGCGCGCCATGATCAACGCGGCGGACGTGGCCGCAACCAATCTGATTCAACCCGCCAGCCGCACCAACTACCGTTTTGCCGTGGCGGGGGACGACAAGGCGGTGGCTGAGTACGTCAAGTGGGCCACGCTGGAGATCAAGAAACCGTTTGAGCAATCCGGTATTCGCGGCGTGCGTCTGGAGTCGTTAGAGTCTGGCAGCCCTGAAATGCGGCAAACGCTGGACCGGGCCGAGAAGTTTTTGAACCTGGTCGCACTATTGGCTGCGCTGCTCAGTGCGGTGGCGGTGGCGATTGTGGCGCGCGGCTTTGCGGCCAAGCACCTGGACGACTGCGCCATGCTGCGTGTGCTGGGCCAGCCGCAGCGCACCATTGCCGCAGCTTATGCGTTTGAATTTGTGCTGGTCGGCCTGTTTGCCAGCGCGCTGGGCGTGGCCATTGGCTATGGTGTGCATTACGGATTTGTGCTTCTGCTGGCCGGGCTGGTCGAAACGGCACTGCCCGCGGCTACGGTATGGCCCGTGCTGTTTGGCATGGGCATGGGGCTGACCCTGATGCTTTCTTTTGGCTTGCCGCCGGTGATTCAGCTCGCTTCTGTCCCGCCATTGCGGGTCATTCGCCGTGATGTGGGCAATTTGAAACCGGCATCTTTCGCTGTTCTCGGCGTGGGCATGCTGGGTTTTGCAGCGCTGCTGGTGGCGGCCAGCAGTGACTTGAAGCTGGGCCTGATCGCGGTGGGAGGTTTCGCGAGTGCGGTGCTGCTATTTGCCGCCGCCAGTTACGCAGCAGTCAAACTTTTACGGGCCAGCGTGAACGAAGATGTCGCGCCACGCTGGCTGGTGTTGGCCACGCGCCAGCTCTCAGCCCGGCCCGCCTATGCCGTGGTTCAAACCAGCGCATTGGCGGTTGGCCTGCTGGCGCTGATGCTGCTGGTACTGCTGCGCACAGACCTGGTTGACAGTTGGCGCAAAGCCACGCCGCCGGATGCGCCGAATCGCTTCATCATCAACATCCAGCCTGAGCAGGGCGAGGCCTTCAAAAAGGCGCTGGTTGACGGCGGCGTGACCAAATATGACTGGTACCCGATGATTCGGGGTCGGCTGGTAGCCGTCAATGACAAGCCTGTCACACCTGACGATTTCACCGACGACCGGGCCAAGCGCCTGGTCGACCGTGAGTTCAACCTGTCCAACGCCGCCCAACAGCCCGCCCACAACCAAACCGTGGCAGGCCAATGGAAGGCGGAAGAAAAAGGCGCGATCAGCGTTGAAGAAGGCATTGCCAAAACGCTGGGGCTGAAGATGGGCGATTCTTTGAGCTTTGACATTGGTGGGCAAGTCAGCAGCGCCAAAATCACCAGCCTGCGCAAGGTGGATTGGGGTTCCATGCGGGTCAACTTTTTTGTCATGTTCCCGGTCGCCAATGTGGTGGATGTACCGGTGTCCTACATCAGCGCGTTCAAGGCACCGCCGCCTTCGGCCAATGGCATTCAAAGCTTCGACAACACGCTGGTCAAAGCCTTCCCCAACATCACCAATGTCGACACCACCAGTACCTTGAAGCAAGTGCAACGTGTGCTGGATCAAGTCATTCGTGCGGTCGAGTTTTTGTTCGGCTTCACGCTGGCTGCCGGGCTGGTGGTGCTGTTTGCCGCCATTACCGCGACGCGCGAAGAGCGCGCCAAAGAGTTTGCCATCATGCGGGCTGTGGGTGCGCGCGCATCGCTGCTGCGCCAGGTCCAGCGTGCAGAGCTGGCTGGGGTTGGCCTGCTGGCGGGCTTTTTGGCATCTGTCGTGGCGTTGGCGGTTGGCTGGGGCTTGGCTCGCTACGTGTTTGACTTTGCCTGGACAGGCTCTTGGACGGTCCCGCTGTTCGGCAGCCTGGCCGGTGCTGCGCTGGCTCTGGCGGCGGGCTGGTGGGGCTTGCGGTCGGTGCTGAACACGCCAGTAGTCGAAACCCTGCGCAAAGCGCAATGAATACGGGCAGTTTTACCGCAGAGGCGCAGAGAACGCAGAGAAACAAAGTCAGAGGAATACAAAAAATATTCATTGTTTTCTCTGCGGCTCTCTGCGTTCTCTGCGTCTCTGCGGTGAATGACCCCGCATCCTGACCACACTCAATCATGCAAATCCAAGAAAAACCAAAATTCGACACACCTTTTGAGTGGATTGGCGGTGAAGCGCCCGTCAAAGCGCTGGTTGAACGTTTTTATGACTTGATGGATCTGGAGCCCGGCTACACCGCCTTGCGCGCGACTCACCCCGGCCCGCTCGACAACGCCCGTCAGCGGCTGTTCTGGTTTTTGTGTGGCTGGCTGGGCGGGCCGCAGCACTATGTCGAGCGTTTTGGCCACCCGCGCCTGCGCGCCCGGCACCTGCCGTTCTCCATCGGCATTGAGGAGCGCGACCAATGGCTGGCGTGCATGCGCCAGGCGATGACGGACCGGCAGGTCGACCCGGCGCTGGCCGAGCGCCTGCACGAGTCGTTCTTCAACACCGCCGACTGGATGCGCAACCGCGCCTGAGGTCAATTGCAGGCGCCGCCGATCAGGCGACGCCGTG
>JANMIH010000245.1:0-2898 GCA_031375685.1 Polaromonas sp.
CGAAGCAACAGCGCCAGGTCGTTGGCCTCAGCCACATTCATCGACCCCGAAATCTGAAAACGGTTGCCCAGCTCGCCCTGAATCACAGGCGCTGTCAATACTTCGCCCTTGCCTTTTTCAAACAGCAAAATCGCCATGCGCTTTTTCAGATTTTCGCGGCTGGTGTCACGCATGATCCGGCCACCCTTGGCATCGACCGTCAAGTCAACCTTGGGCTGCTGGCTTTGCGAGTCAAAACCAGGCTGTGCATCGGTCAGGTTTTCACCCGTGATGATGACCTGCTTTTTGACAATCACCACCCGGCCATCACGCTCTAAAAAGCGCTCCGAGCCAAATGGCACAGGTCCCGAATTGTTTTCAGCCGAACGGCCCTCGGCGCTTTCATCCACCAGGCGCATTTCCAGTGTGGCCGTACGACCCAGAATATCCTTGGCCTTGGCAGTGTCCTGCACACCTGGCAGTTGCACCACGATGCGGTCAATGCCCTGCTGGGCAATCACCGGCTCGGCCACACCGAGCTCATTGATGCGGTTGTGCAAGGTGACGATGTTCTGTTTGAGCGCCTGATCCTGAATACGGCGTGCAGCCTCCGCTTTGATGCTGGCCGTCAGTTTGTATTCCACGCCCTCTGGCACATCGCGGGTTTGCAGGTCGGCAAACTGGTCTTGAATCAGTGCCTTGGCCGCATCCAGTGTCTGGCTGTCGCGAAACCGGATTTCAATGGTCTGCGCATTGCGGCTGATGCCTGAATGGCGAATGTTTTTCTCGCGCATCACCGAGCGCAGGTCACCCGCCAACGACTCGGCGCGTTTGGTCAGCGCGGCCTGCATATCCACCTGCAGCATGAAGTGAACACCGCCGCGCAAGTCCAGTCCGAGGTACATCGGCGAGGCATGCAAAGCCGTCAACCAGGCAGGAGAGCGGGACAGCAAATTGAGCGCCACGATGTACACACCCTCGCTGCCTTCAGTATTGAGTGCATTTATAATCGCGACATTGGACTTGATCTGGGTGTCGGTACTGCTAAAACGGGCCTAGATCTACGCACCGTCCAGGGCCACCGCGTCAGGCACGATATTGGCAGACTTCAGCGCTTCTTCTACGCGGGCGACCGTCGCCAGATCAACCTTGGTGGACGATCGGCTGCTGGAAACCTGCACCGCAGACGCTTCGCCGAAGACATTGGGCAGCGCATAAATGATCGCCACCAACAGCGCCACCACCAGGATGGCATATTTCCAGACCGGATAACGATTCATGAGTTCAGCGCCAGGTAAATGAAATTATTTGGACGTGCCGATAGCGCCTTTTGGCAGCACCTGAACAATTGCGCTGCGCTGCAACTGCACTTCAATGCCGGCTGCCAGTTCAAGCGTCAGATACGAATCTCCCAATTTGGTCACTTTGCCCAGCAAGCCGCCGGCCGTGGCGACTTCGTCGCCTTTGGCCAGTGCATCAATCATGGCGCGGTGTTCCTTTTGCTTTTTCATTTGCGGGCGAATCATGACGAAATACAGCACCACAAACATCAGTACCAGCGGCAGCATGCCCGTCAGGGACGACATCATGTCGCCGCCACCAGCGGCTGCGGGGGCGGTTTGGGCAAAGGCGGAAGAAATAAACACAGGCAAACTCCAAAAATGACGTTAACAGACAAGCAAAACCAAAACTGTACTTAACAGCAGGCAATGTAACGAAACATTGTATGCCGCAGGGGTGTTGGTAAAAGGCGAATAAGGCTATTGGCTTAAGGTTTCAAAATGTAATTCAGACGGGCTAACTGGCTTCTTGAGGCAGACCGAAATGACCCAGCACCCCCCGCCCAGCAGCAAACCCGCTGGCAAAGCAGGCCGTCAGCAGATAACCACCGGTGGGCGCCTCCCAATTCAACATTTCGCCTGCACAAAATATCGGGCAGCCAGGGCTTGATTCAAGTGGCAAACGCAATTGCGCATCCAGCCCTTCAAAAAGCACACCCCCTGCACTGCTGATGGCCTCGTCAATGGGCCGTGTCGCCACCAGCGTGAGTGGCAGCGACTTGATGGCGCAGGCAAGTTGAATAGGGTCATTAAAAGCAGATTTGTCGAGTAACTCGTAAAGCAGCGCCGCCTTGATGCCTTCGATCTTCAAGCGGCTTTTCAGGTGACTGGACAGCGAACGTGAACCGCGCGGGTGGCGCACCTCGGCCAGCACTTGTTCAGGCGCTTTATCGGGCAACAAATCAATCGTGAAAGTGGCGCTGCCGTTGCTGGCTATTTCGTCCCGTAGCAAACTGGAGGCGGCGTAGATCAGGCTGCCCTCCACCCCCGTGGCGGTGGCGACAAATTCGCCTTTGCGGCTGAAGGCCTGACCTTGTGAATCGGTGAAATGAATCGCCACCGATTTGAACGGCTGGCCGGCAAACTTTTCAGCAAAATGCGGCGTCCAGCCCGCCACGTCAAAACCGCAATTCGACGGCTGAAGCGGCACAACGCCCACACCGCGCGCAGACAACAAACTGACCCAGGCCCCGTCAGAACCCAGCCGCGCCCAACTGCCACCGCCCAAAGCCAGCACCACGGCATCTGCTTGAACCTGAATTTGACCGTTCGGCGTGTCGAACATCAAACGCCCGTCGTCAGCCCAACCCAGCCAGCGATGACGCATGAAAAACTGCACGCCTGTGGCACGCAGGCGGTGTAGCCAGGCGCGCAGCAACGGCGCAGCCTTCATGTCTTTGGGGAACACCCGTCCAGAACTGCCCACAAAGGTTTCAATGCCCAGGCCCTGCGCCCAGTCACGCAGGTGCTGCGCACCAAAACTGGTCAACATGGGCTGCAAACTGGAAGACGCCTGGCCGTAGCGGCTGGCAAAAGGCTCAAAACTTTCAGAATGCGTCAGGTTCAAGCCGCCCTTGCC
>JANMIH010000268.1:0-7299 GCA_031375685.1 Polaromonas sp.
TCATCGACCAGCCCCAGCTCCCTGCCCTTTTCGGTCAGGCGCATGTCGGCGTTGTCCTCGCGCAGCATCAGGCGGAACTCGGCCCGGCTGGTAAACATGCGGTAAGGCTCGGTCACGCCCTTGGTGATCAGGTCGTCAACCAGCACGCCCAAGTAGGCTTCATCACGCTTGGGCAACCAAGCTTCTTTGCCCTGGCATTGCAGCGCGGCGTTGATACCGGCAAACATGCCTTGGGCGGCGGCCTCTTCATATCCTGTCGTGCCGTTGATTTGCCCGGCAAAAAACAGGCCTTGAATCGCCCGGGTTTCAAAGCTGGTTTTCAGAGCGCGCGGGTCAAAGTAGTCGTATTCAATCGCGTAGCCGGGCCGCAAAATGTGCGCGTTTTCCATCCCGACCATCGACCGTACCAGCTCGTACTGAATGTCAAACGGCAAGCTGGTCGAGATGCCGTTCGGGTAAATCTCGTGCGTCGTCAGGCCTTCGGGCTCTAGGAAAATCTGGTGCGCGTCCTTGTCGGCAAAGCGGTTGATCTTGTCTTCCACACTCGGGCAGTAGCGCGGGCCCACCCCGTCAATCTTGCCGGTAAACATGGGGCTGCGGTCAAAGCCGCTGCGAATGATGTCGTGGGTGCGCGCGTTGGTGTGGGTGATGTAACACGGCACTTGTTGAGGATGGGCAATAGCACCGCCCATAAAACTAAACACCGGCACATCGCCCGGCGAGCCACCCGGCATGCCATCACCGGGTTGTGCAATGCACTTGCTGAAGTCAATGGTCCGGCCGTCAAGACGTGGCGGCGTGCCGGTTTTCAGGCGCCCTTGTGGCAGCTTGAGCTCTTTCAGCCGGGCACTCAAAGGTACCGCAGGCGGGTCGCCCGCCCTGCCGGCTGAAAAGTTTTGCAGGCCGACATGGATTTTGCCGTCCAGAAAAGTACCTGCTGTCAGCACCACCGTGCGGCTTCTAAACTTGATGCCGACTTGCGTGACTGCACCCACCACCCGGTCGCCCTCCACCATCAGGTCATCCACCGCTTGCTGAAACAGCCACAAGTTAAGCTGGTTCTCCAGCATGCGGCGGATGGCGGCCTTGTACAAAATACGGTCAGCCTGCGCACGGGTTGCGCGCACGGCCGGGCCTTTGGAGCTGTTCAGGATGCGGAACTGAATGCCGCCCTCGTCGGTCGCCAGCGCCATCGCGCCGCCCATCGCGTCGACTTCTTTGACCAGGTGGCCCTTGCCAATGCCGCCAATGGAAGGGTTGCAGCTCATCTGGCCCAGCGTCTCGATGTTATGCGTCAAGAGCAAAGTCTTGCAGCCCATGCGGCTACTTGCCAGCGCCGCCTCGGTACCGGCATGGCCACCGCCGACCACAATCACGTCAAATTCAGTTGGGTAGTACATATCAAACTTCAATCAGTTCAGTTTTTAGGCCAACGGTTTGTGCCGCCGCCGCCTGCCGTTTATCTGCCGTTACAAAAAGGTCAACCCGGGCAGCTTGTGCGGTGCCAATATGTAGCGCGTCCATAGCGCGCAGACTGGCCAGCCGCATGGCCGCGATCGCGTAGCGTTCTGCCTGGCTTGTGAGGGGCATGACTGCTAACTCATCAAAGTCAGCGTGAATGTCTGCGAGTACCCGCTCGTATTCGTTATCGCTGAAAGCACCTTCGCGCCATTGGCGACTCAGGGCTGAGGCGACTTCTGTCTTGCAATGCACCGCTGCCGTCACAGCGGAGGCAGAAGCCTGCAATTGCAGCACGCGAGCAACACCCGCTTCACCGCTGTAGCGCTTGAACATGGCTGACGCATCAAACAAAACATTCATCACCAACCCCCTTCGCGCTCTTCAATGATCATTTGCGCACCCGACTTGCTGGGCGGTTTGAGGTAGTTCAACGGCTCAATCGGCACCTTCCAGCGCGGTACTTTTTGAGCGGGTTGCGACTTCATCGGCACCAACTCAGCCACCGGCTTGCCGTGCCGCAAAATACGCACGGTTTCGCCTTTTTCGACCAGGTCAATCATGGCCGAGGTGTTGGCCCGGAACTCGCTCAAGGGGATGCTGATAGGAGTAGTTTGCATTTTGTACAAAATGGGTTATTTTGTACATTTTAACCGATGTTGTCCCCGATGGTCGAAAGCCCCTAGTCAACACGTTCGAGGCCTGACGTAAAGTACTTGTTCGAACTCCCCAACAAAAAGAGACATCATGCAAATCACCTCAAACCCTAGCCGCCGCGCTGCCCTGCAAACTGCCAGCGCCTTCGCCGCTGTCGTTGCTCTGCCGACACTTGCCCAAGCCGCCTGGCCCACCAAGCCCATTCGCCTGCTGGTTCCCTTTGCACCCGGCGGCAGCTCTGAAATTGTGGCGCGGTCTGCGGCCAGCGAGCTCAGCAAAACCCTGGGCCAAACCGTGTTTGTTGAAAACAAGCCAGGCGCCAGTGGCAACATCGCCATGGCAGAATGCGCACAAAGCACCGACGGCCACACCCTCATCCTGGGCCACATCGGGACGTTTGCCGTGAACCCCTTTATTTACGACAAGCTGCCGTTTGACACCAATCGCGACTTCAAGCCCATCTCATTGCTGGCCAAAGTGCCCAGTCTGTACGTGGTCAACGCTGATGTGCCTGCCAAAAACCTCAAAGAATTCATCGCCCTGGCCAAGTCAAAACCGGGCCGGTTGAACTATGGCTCGGCGGGCAACGGCAGTGCCGGACACCTGGCTTTTGAGTACCTGAAAATGGTCAGCGACATGTTTGTGCTGCATGTCCCCTATCGCGGCACCGGCCCGCAACTCACCGATCTTTTAGCGGGCAGACTGGATGCCGCCAGCGTGGGGGCGCCAGCCATTTTGGCGCACATCAAGTCGGGCAAGCTGCGCTGCATCGCCACCGGCACCAGGGAACGTCTGGCCCAGTTGCCCGACATGCCCACCGTGGCAGAGTCTGGCTACCCCGGCTTTGAAATGACCCAGTGGTACGGCCTGAACGCCCCCGCCAACATGCCACAAGTCGCCATCGACAAAATCGCAGCGGCTACGGCGGCAGCCATGAAAAACCCGCAAGCGACCGAGCGCCTGCGCGGCGACACCGCCCAGCCCATCGGCGACTCGCCCGCACAATACGCCGCCTTCATTGCCGCCGAGCAAACCCGATGGAAGACCGTGGTGACCCGAGCCAAAATCAAGCCCGATTGAAGATGTGCAGAAGCTGGAGCAGAGCAAGCGCACTATTTATTTAGGAGCTGCTTGCGCCCGTATTCATTAGCTTGGGGCCCTAAAACATGCCCAAAACCGGCTATTTCCAGCCTTTTTGAGCCATTTTCAGGCCATCCAGAGCAGCCTGCTGTGGATCGTTCGCCAAAGTCACTGCACTGACGACAGCCACACCATCGACCCCACAAGCCAGCACGCCGGGCAAGCGTTCCAGCGAAATGCCGCCTATCGCCACCACCGGCCAGGGTTTGGCCAACTGGGCCCATGCAGTCAACTGCGCCAGGCCCACTGGCTCATACGGCATGACTTTCAGCGTGGTTGGGTAAATCGGGCCGATCGCCAGGTAGCTCGGTTGCACGGCTTTGGCGCGCGCCAGTTCGGCCGGGGTATGGGTCGACAGCCCCAGGCGAATCCCAGCGCTGCGCAGTGCTTCAATATCGGCGGTATCGAGATCTTCCTGACCCAGATGCACACCGTACGCCCCGGCGGCCAAAGCAAGTTGCCAGTGGTCGTTGATGAACACCTGCGCGCCTGGTACGGCCTTGCCCGCTTCAATGGCCGCTATGACGTGCGCCGAGATGTCAGCCAGCGTGTGGTCAGCCGCCTTGATGCGCAACTGGATGGTGCGCACGCCCCAGCCCAGCAGACGCTCGACCCAAGCGGCCGTTGGCACCACTGGGTAAAAACCGATGGGCTGAGCCAAGGGTGCGAAAGGCTGGCTCATGGTGCGTGCCAGAAAGGAACGCCAACGGTGGGCGTTGACGCTTGCGCAGCAGCCCGCTCAGGCATGGGGGTTGATTCATACGCCGAACGGCCCGCCGCCACACCATCGGCAAAGGCTTTGGCCATCCGTACCGGGTCGCCTGCTTGCGCCACCGCTGTGTTGAGCAGCACCGCGTCGTAGCCGAGTTCCATCACGGCCGCGGCGTGGGAGGGGCGGCCCAAGCCTGCATCGACGATCAGCACGGCATCCGGCAGCCGCTTGCGCAGAGTCTCCAGCGCATACGGGTTCAGCGGGCCGCGCCCGGTGCCAATGGGTGCGGCCCACGGCATGATCGCGGCGCAGCCTGCATCACGCAGTTTTTGCGCGATCACCAGGTCATCCGTGGTGTAGGCAAACACGGCAAAACCGTCTTTGGCCAGCAGCGCGGCAGCCTCCAATGTGGCGTGCGTGTCAGGCTGCAGCGTGTAGTCGTCGCCAATGACTTCAAGCTTGATCCAGTAGGTGCCAAAAATCTCGCGCGCCATTTGCGCCAGCGTGATGGCTTCTTGCGCCGTGTGGCAGCCAGCGGTGTTGGGCAGGATGTGGCACTTCATGGCCTGCACGCGCTGCCAGAAGCTGTTGCCACCGCCGCTTTCAGGCTGCAGGCGGCGCAGGCCCACGGTGAGCACCTGCGTACCGCTGGATGCCACCGCATCGCTCAAAATCTGCGGCGACGGGTAATGCGACGTGCCAAGCAAAAGGCGGCTTGAAAGACTGGTGCCGGCGACTGTGAAACTGGACATGCTATCCCCCGGTGATGGGCGTGACGATATCAATTTTGTCGCCGTTGATGAGCCTGCGTTCCGGCCACTGTGGGCGCGGTACAAAGGTGTTGTTGATGGCGCAGGCAAAAGCGGTTTCCCGCTTGTAGCCATGTGCCAGCAGCACGGCTTGCAAGGTGGCGGGCTCGACCTTCAAGCGTTCGCCATTGAGTGAAACATCAATCGTCATGCAGCAATTTTCCATGCAAATCATCGACCAGCGCGGGCGCACACAAATAGCCATGCCGGTACAGGCCATTGATGTGCCAGACGCCGTCGTGTTGCTCAACGCAGGGCCGGTGGTTATCCAACGCCGGGCGCAATGCTGCGCTCATTCGCAAAACACGCGCCTCACCAAACGCCGGGTGCAGGCTGTGCAGTGCGCTGGCCAGCTCCAGCACCGACCGCACCGTGACCGGGCCGGCGTCTTCAGACTCGAGCTCGGTCGCACCCACGACAAACTCACCGTTCGGGCGGGGCGCAACATACAGCTGGTAGCGTGGGTGCATCAGGCGAACCGGGCGCTTGAGCGTCACGCCTTTGCATTCAACCCGCAATACCTCGCCACGCACGCCGCGCAGCGTTACTAGCTGCGACTTGCTGCCTACGCCGCGTGCGTCAACAGCAATATCTACAGCGTGTTTTTGGTTTGCACACGTGATTGCGTGCGCTTGAACAGAATCAACTGTTTGACCTTCTTGCCACTGCACCCCCAAGCGGTCCAGCTCAACCGCGAGTGCATGCATCAACTGGTCGTTGGCAAGTTGCCCTTCACCCGCCAGATACAAGCCGCCGTTAAAGCGCCCGGTCAGCAGGGGTTCGACTTGCGCCAGTGCTGCTGCGTCCAGCATTTGCACTTGCGCCTTGGAAGATTCGGGCAGCTTGTGGTGCAGCAGGCGGGTAAAGTGCTCCAGCGACGCGCCATCTTGCGTGTGCGCAACAACCACCGTGCCGTCTTGCCTGAAGTAAACCGGTGTCGCCAGCTGCGCCAGCCATTGCGGCCACAACGCCAACGAGCGCTGCCCCAGCTCAAACACCGCATCATCCGACACAGCCAGCTCAGCCAGCGGCGACAGCATGGCAGCCGCTGTCTGTGATGCGCTGGTCAAGTCGTCACGGCGCTTGGCGTCAAACAGACTCACGCGGGAGCCCGCCAACGCCAGCCGCCAGGCCAGCAGGCGACCCGCCAGGCCTGCGCCCGCGATACCGATGTGGGGTTTGCTCATGTCAAGAATAAATCTCGCTCCCGCCTTCGCGAAACTCTTTGGCTTTGACCTGCAGGTCATTGTCAATCTGCTTGATGGTGATCACACCAGATGGCGCAGCCAAAGTTGTCGCCAATGTTGTGGTGGAGGGATTCAGACGCGCAAACTCGCGCACCTCCTGCGAGATTTTCATCGAGCAAAACTTCGGCCCGCACATCGAACAAAAATGCGCCACCTTGGCGTTTTCTTTGGGCAGCGTTTCGTCGTGGTATTTCATCGCCGTGTCCGGATCAATCGCCAGGCGGAACTGGTCTTCCCACCTGAATTCAAAACGCGCTTTTGACACCGCGTTGTCCCACATCTGCGCGCCGGGGTAACCCTTGGCCAAATCACCAGCGTGCGCGGCAATCTTGTAGGCAATCAAGCCCTGCTTCACGTCATCGCGGTTCGGCAAACCCAAATGCTCTTTCGGTGTCACGTAGCAAAGCATCGCCGTGCCATACCAGCCAATGTTGGCTGCACCCATGGCTGATGAAATGTGGTCGTAGCCGGGCGATATGTCAGTAATCAGGGGTCCGAGCGTATAAAACGGCGCTTCAAAACAGGCTTCGAGCTGCTTCTCGACGTTCTCTTTGACCAGCTGCAGCGGCACATGGCCAGGTCCTTCAATCATCACCTGCACATCGTGTTTCCAAGCAATCTGGGTCAATTCGCCCAGCGTGTGCAGCTCGGCAAACTGCGCTTCGTCGTTCGCATCGGCAATCGAGCCTGGCCGCAAACCATCGCCAAGTGAAAAGCAGATGTCGTACTGCTTCATGATCTCGCAAATGTCTTCAAAGTGCTCATACAAAAAGCTCTCTTTGTGGTGCGACAAACACCACTTGGCCATGATGGAGCCACCGCGAGAGACGATGCCGGTCAGGCGGTTCGCCGTCAGCGGCACATAGGCCAGCCGCACACCCGCGTGGATAGTGAAGTAATCCACACCCTGCTCGGCCTGCTCAATCAGTGTGTCGCGGAATATTTCCCAGGTCAGGTCTTCAGCCTTGCCGTTGACTTTTTCCAGCGCCTGGTAAATCGGCACCGTACCAATCGGCACCGGTGAGTTGCGCATGATCCATTCGCGCGTTTCATGGATGTTGTCACCCGTAGACAAGTCCATCACCGTGTCTGCGCCCCAGCGAATCGACCAGACCAGTTTGTCCACTTCTTCCTCAATGCTCGACGTGACGGCCGAGTTGCCAATGTTGGCATTGACCTTGATGAGAAAGTTGCGGCCAATGATCATCGGCTCGCTCTCGGGGTGGTTGATGTTGTTCGGAATCACGGCACGGCCACGCGCGACTTCATCACGCAC
>JANMIH010000292.1:0-2181 GCA_031375685.1 Polaromonas sp.
GAGATGGCGCAGATTACGCCGCCGGTGGGCTTTAACCTCTTTGTGCTTCAAGGCCTCACCAAGAGGGAACTCTTTTACCTGGCTAAAGTGGCATTCCCCTTCTTCTTGATCATGGTCGCCATGGTGTTTTTGACCTACTACTTTCCCGACATTGTGCTGTGGATGCCGCGCAACATGGGCTAAGCACGATGGCCCCCCTAGCCGGGGCTCGTCAATGCCCCTCCCCTTCACCCTCCTCGAAGATTCGTATGAAGCTGATTCTGATTCTGATTGCCGCGCTGGGCGCGGCCACGGTAGCGCAGGCTCAAACCACATGGAAATTGGCAACCGGCTACCGGGTCGAGTCGTTTCATACGGAGAACATCCTCCAGTTCGGTAAGGATGTGGAGACTGCCACCAATGGGCAGCTCAAGATAGAGGTGGCTCCCAATAACACCCTGTTCAAACTGGCCGATATTCGTCAAGCGGTAGAAGACGGCAAGGTGCAGTCTGGTGAGACCATCATGACTGGCATGGTCAAAGACATCCCGGTTGCGGGTGTTGACTCTATCCCGTTTGTGGTGCCCTCCTACCCGCGTGCGGCGCGGCTGTGGGAACTGCAGCGCCCTGGCATAGACGCTGAATTTGCCAAACGCGGCTTGAAAGTTCTGTACGCCGTGCCTTGGCCACCACAGGGTCTGTACACCACACGGGCGGTTAAATTGGCCAGCGACTTCAAGGGCATGAAAATGCGCACCTACAACCAATCTACCGTGCGCATTGCAGAAATGCTGGGTGCCAAACCCGTAGATGTGCCCATGGTGGACGTAGGCAAGGCTATCGGCGAAGGCCGCATGGAAGCCATGATTACCTCTGCTGTGACCGGCGTTGAAAACAAGGTGTGGGGCGCCATGAAGCACTACTACGAGATCAACGCCTGGTACCCGAAGAACATTGTTTTTGTAAACCAAAAAAGTTTTGATGCGCTACCGGCAGCCGCACGCGCTGCGGTACAAAAATCTGCCGCCGAAGCGCAAGCGCGGGGCTGGTCTGCTAGCGAAGCGGCGGCACTGTCGTCTACCAAAGAGTTGCAGGCCAACGGCATGAAGGTGGAACGCATCTCCCCCGAAATAGAGACAGACCTCAAACGCATTGGTGAACGATTTTCCCGCGAATGGGTGCGCTCCGTGGGCAAACCCGCCAGCGATATCTTTGTGCCCTATTACTTCAACTAGACCAACTTGAAATCCAACAGATCCTAAACGATGTTTAACACTATGAATAGCACCATCAACCCAAGCGACAAAAAGCTCTGGCAATTCTGGATTGACCGCGGCGGCACGTTTACAGACATCGTGGCCAAAAAGCCCGATGGCACACTGACCACCCACAAGCTGCTCAGCGAAAACCCCGAGCAATACCGTGATGCGGCTGTCGCAGGCATTCGCCATTTGCTGGGGTTAAAAGCCGGCGAAGCCATCAGTGCCGATGTGGTGGACTGCGTGAAGATGGGCACCACCGTAGCCACCAACGCACTGCTAGAGCGCAAGGGCGAGCCCACGCTGCTGGTCACCACCAAAGGCTTTAGGGATGCGTTGCGCATTGCCTACCAAAACCGTCCACGCCTGTTTGACCGCAACGTGGTGCTGCCCGAGCTGCTGTACAGCGCCGTGATTGAAGCCCACGAGCGGGTGGGTGCACAAGGTGACATATTGCAAAAGCTGGATAAAACGCTCTTAAAAACAGAGCTGCTAGCCCAATATGCCAAAGGTTTGCGCAGTGTGGCGATTGTGTTCATGCATGGTTACCGCTATTCAAGCCATGAAAAAGCAGCCAAGCGAATAGCGCAGGAAGTGGGTTTCACCCAAATCAGCACGTCGCATGAAACCAGCCCGATGATGAAGTTTGTCAGCCGGGGGGACACGACGGTGGTGGATGCGTATCTGTCGCCCATCTTGCGCCGCTACGTCAACCAGGTGGCGGGTGAAATGCCGGGCGTTAAGTTGTTCTTCATGCAGTCATCGGGCGGCTTGACGGACGCCCATGTGTTTCAGGGCAAAGACGCGATTTTGAGTGGCCCGGCGGGCGGCATTGTCGGTATGGCCCGCACGGCAGCTATTGCGGGTCATGCCAAAGTGATTGGCTTTGACATGGGCGGCACGTCAACCGATGTGTCGCACTATGCGGGCGAGTTTGAACGCG
>JANMIH010000301.1:0-3200 GCA_031375685.1 Polaromonas sp.
GAAGTGGTGGGCAAGAGCACGATGGACACCGTCCTGAACAAAGACCGCGAATCTATCCAGCGAGATGTTGTGAAAAGTGTGCAAACGCAGCTGGATCGCTACAAAACTGGCATTTTGATTCAAACCGTCAACATTCAAAACGTGCAACCTCCCGAGCAAGTTCAGGCTGCGTTCGACGATGCACTGAAGGCAGGCCAGGACAGGGACCGGCTTAAAAACGAAGGCCAGGCCTATGCCAACGATGTGGTGCCGCGTGCCAAGGGAACCGCTGCGCGTCTGAAGGAAGAGGCCGACGGTTACAAAGCCAATGTCGTGGCCAGGGCAGAGGGTGATGCGCAGCGTTTCAAGGCGGTGTTGACTGAATACCAAAAAGCTCCGCAAGTCACGCGTGACCGCATGTACACCGACGCCATGCAGCAAATTTATTCAAGCGTGACCAAGGTCATGGTTGATTCTCGCCAGGGCAATAACCTGCTTTATTTGCCGCTCGACAAAATCATGCAAATGTCCGCTGGCCAGCCAACGGACCCCGTCGTTGGTGCTGTGCCCGTCTTGCCTGCTGCTGTTGCGCCGGCAACGCCTGCAGCCGCTGACCCCCGTACCCGCGACGCTACCCGCACGCGTGAGCGTGATGGCCGCTGATAGGAAGAAAGAATATGAATAAATTAGGTCTGGTCGTTACGACATTATTTTTAGTCCTCGCAGGACTGGCATCGACCCTGTTTGTGGTGGATCAGCGCCAATATGGTGTGCTGTACTCCTTCGGTCAAATCAAGGAAGTGATCACCGAGCCCGGTTTGCGCTTCAAGATGCCGCAGCCGTTTCAAAACGTGGTTTTTCTGGACCGTCGTGTGCTGACACTGGACAGTCCTGAAACAGGATCCATTCAAACGGCAGAAAAGAAAAATCTGGTGGTTGATTGGCTGGTGAAATGGCGCATTGCTGACGCCCGTCAATTCATTCGTAACAACTCGGGCGGCACCAACATTTCCACCGCTGAGGCTCGTTTGACATCTGTCGTGCAAGACGCGTTGAACTCTGAAGTGACCAAGCGCACGGTTAAAGACGTTTTGTCTACCGACCGAGACAAGATCATGCAGGGCGTTCAGCAGCGTTTGATTGACGATGCCAAAACCTTCGGTATTGAGATTGTTGACGTGCGCATCAAGCGCGTGGACTTTCCACCTTCGGTGGCGGACTCGGTTTACCAACGTATGAAATCCGAGCGCCAGCAGGTAGCTAATGAGCTGCGTTCTACCGGCGGTGCGGAAGGCGAAAAGATTCGAGCTGATGCCGATCGCCAGCGCGAAGTGCTGATTGCTGAAGCTTACCGTGATGCACAAAAAATCAAGGGTGAGGGCGATGCCAGGGCTTCGGCTTTGTATGCTGAGTCATTTGGGCGTGATGCGCAGTTTGCGCAGTTTTACCGAAACCTTGATGCCTACAAAGCCAGCTTTAACAAGAAAAGCGATGTGATGGTGCTGGATCCCTCTTCAGAGTTCTTCAAGACCATGCGTGGCGGTGGCGCTGTGGCTGCTCCGCCCAGAAAGTAACAACGGCCATGGAGGCTAGCATCTGGCTGGCGCTGGCCATCTTACTGGTCATCGAAGGCCTGCTGCCCTTTTTGTCGCCCACCAGCTGGCGAAAGGCTTTTGAGCAAGCTCTCAGATTAAGCGATGGCCAAATCAGGTTTTTTGGCCTGTGCAGTGTTGTTTTGGGTTTACTGGCCATGCTTTTTTTAGACTGACTTGCGGCCAGTTTTGCAGTTGGCTAAAAACACTGGGTTTAGCCCGGTAAAATTCTGTCTTTAACAGCGTACCCAAAACCACATGCCCGCCTGGTCGTCATCATGGCAATTGCCGGATCAAATTGCCGATGTCCTGCCCTCCGAGGCACGTCACATTGAAGAGCTTCGCCGTCTTTGGCTGGATACCGCCCGCAGCTATGGCTACGAGCTGGTCATGCCGCCCTTGCTGGAGCACATAGAGTCGCTGCTGACAGGCACTGGCGAAGCGCTGGACTTACAAACTTTCAAGCTGGTCGACCAGCTGTCTGGCCGCACACTTGGCTTGCGGGCAGACACCACGCCCCAAGTCGCCCGCATTGATGCGCATTTGCTCAACCGCAGCGGCGTTGCCCGCCTGTGCTACTGCGGCCCGGTGCTGCACACCCGGGCAGACCGTCCACATGCCACCCGTGAACCCCTGCAATTTGGCGCCGAGATTTACGGCCATGCTGGGCCAGAGGCAGACCTCGAGGCGCAAATGCTGGCGCTGCAGGGCCTCATCGCCTCAGGCATTCATGATTTGAGTGTTGACATGGCCGATGTGCGCATCGTTAACAGCCTGTTGGCGGGCACGTCCATTTCCACCCGGGTGTTGAGCCAAATTCATGCGGCTCTGGCCGCCAAAGACGCTGCCGAACTCAAAAGCCTGACTGCCAGCGTGAAGGACTTGACGGCCGCCTCACGGGAGGGCTTGCAAAACCTGCTCCAGCTGTATGGCGATGCCGGTGTGCTGGAAGAGGCAAAAAAAGCCCTGCAGCCCAATGATGACATACGCAGAGCGCTACAAAATTTGAAGTGGTTAGCCTCCCATGTCGAGGGTATTGCCAAGGTCAGTTTTGACCTGGCCGACCTGCGTGGCTACGCCTATTACAGCGGCACACGCTTTGGCATTTATGGCAGAGGTCGTGAACTGGTCAGGGGCGGGCGCTATGACGAGGTGGGGGCGGTGTTTGGCCGCAACCGGCCAGCAGCGGGCTTCAGCATGGACCTGAAGGAACTCGTCAGCGTACTGCCACCGCGTACCCTGAAGGCTGCCGTGCGTGCCCCCTGGGCTGAAAATTCCGACCTCAGCACTGCCATTGCCAAACTGCGTGCAGCGGGTGACACGGTGGTCTGCGTGTTGCCCGGCCACGAGCATGAAGTCAATGAATTTGACTGTGACCGCGAGTTGGTTTGTGCCAACGGTCAATGGACGGTTTCGCCTTTGGCCAAGTCCATTTGAAACGCTTGAAACATTTATTACCCCTAACTTTTAACTGACCCTCCGATGATCACAAACAAACAAGCCGCCACCGCTGGACGCAACGTCGTGGTTGTGGGTACCCAATGGGGCGATGAAGGCAAAGGCAAGCTGGTCGACTGGCTGACTGAGTCCGCTCAGGGCGTGGTGCGTTTTCAGGGCGGTCATAACGCA
>JANMIH010000327.1:0-3254 GCA_031375685.1 Polaromonas sp.
ATCGTGTGTGGGCGAGCCACTGGCTAGCCCCAAACCAAAGGGCGTAGTACCGACCTTGGTTTGCGCCCAGGCTCTGCGCGGCAAAACCAGGCCTGTGCTGCCAAGCGCAGCCCACTGGAGCAATTGACGACGTTGTAGCGCTGGGTGATTCATGTTGGCAAGCTTTCAGGCGAAAAGTAGATACGCATCAGGCAATAAGCGACTCCAACACACCCGCCTCAAAGTGCTGCGCGATGTAGTCGGCCAGAGCGTCAAAAACGCTGTCCAGCGTGGGCACGATTACGCCAAACAGTGCACGCAGCACCGACGGGTCTTCAAACAAGCCGTGCAAGTACACACCCAGCACGTTGCCGGTTGCGTTTTGCCAGGCTAGTTCATCGGGCATGACAGGATGCGTGCCGTCAGCCATGTCGGCGCGCAACGCTGTTTGCCCATGGTGAATTTCATAACCTTTAACGGGCACGTTTGAGAGCTCAGCCCAATGGCCGCATAGCTTGCTGAAAGCCGCTTGCCGGTGCTGTACGGTTTTAGCTTCTTCAAAGACCGTCACCACACCGAGCAGTCCCAAGCCCGCTGCGTTGCCGTCTATGCCGTGCGGGTCAATCAAAGCCTCACCCAGCATTTGCAAACCGCCGCAAATACCCAGGACCGAACCACCTCGGGCGGCGTGGTAGTTGACGGCTTGGTCCAATCCCTGCGCGCGCAGCCATGCCAGGTCGCTGCTGGTGGCTTTGGAGCCCGGCAAGATGATCCAATCGTTCTCGCCCAAGCCCGCAAGGTCTGCCGGGCTGCGAACCCACGCCAGACGCACACCCGGCACGTTTTTAAGGGGTTGAAATTCATCGAGGTTGCTGATGCGTGGGTAGGCGATCACCGCGATGGTTTTGGTGACTTGCCCGCTGGACTTTGTTCTGTCGTCAAACACCCCGTCTTCTTCAGGCAAGCCGTGTTGCCACCACATGGGTAGCGTGGCGACTGTCGGTACACCCGTCAGGTCTTGCAGCATTTGCGGGCCTGGCGCGAGCAGATTTGCATCGCCCCTGAACTTGTTCAACACAAAGCCTTTGATCAGCTTTTGCTCTTGTGAGTCAAGCATCGCCCACGTCCCGTACAAGTGCGCGAACGCCCCGCCCCGGTCTATGTCAGTGACCAGCAGGCACGCCGCGTTGGCGTGCAGTGCGACCCGCATGTTAACGATGTCACTGTGCTTTAAATTGATCTCGGCGGGTGAGCCTGCCCCCTCCATCACCACCACATCGTTCTCGGCCATCAACTCGTCCAGCGCACGCGCCACCACGGGCCAGACAGATGCACTGCGGCCACGCCATTGCATTTTTGATAATTCAGAATTCACCTGCCCCATCAAAATCACCTGGCTTTGGGTGTCTTTTTCGGGCTTGAGCAGCAGCGGATTCATGCGGACTTCAGGGGTGGCTCGTGCGGCCAGTGCCTGAAAGTATTGCGCGCTACCGATCTCAAAAATAGCCCCCACGCTTGCCACTCCGTGTGCTGCGCTGCCCCCCGAGGGAGCTAATTTTCCTTCGGAAGCGTGCCCGTCGGAAAATTGCCGACCCGCAACCACTCTCGCGTTGTTGCTCATGTTTTGCGCTTTGTACGGTGCAACTTTTAAGCCCTGGCGCGCGTAGTAACGGCACAGCGCCGTCGTCAGCCAGCTCTTGCCAGCCCCGCTCGTCGTGCCTAAAACCATCACGGCTTTTGCAGTCATGTTGTGCCTTTGATGTGTAGCCATGCATTGTGCAGTGCCGTTTGTGCCGCAGGGGGCTGCACGCTGATGCGGACATGGCCAGGCATACCGAAAGAGGTGCAGTCGCGCAGCTTGATGCCATGCAGGCGCAGTTCAGCCAAGTCAGTGTCTGCCTTGCAGACAAAAAAATTAGCCAGACTCGGCAATACCGTCCAGCCAAACGATTCACAAAGCTTGATCTGCTCTGATTTCCATAGTCGTAGCGTTCGCATGCAGCCCGCCAGCCAGGCCTGCGCTTCTGGCTGTGTCCACGCTTGAAGCATGGCAACGCCGTGTGCGCCGATGGGCCAGGACGGGCACAGCTGATTCATGGCGTCAATGTCAGCCTCGGCACCCAAAGGAGCAATCGCATAGGCAGCCCGCACACCTGTGAGTCCCAGCGCTTTGTTGGGTGAAAACAGCTGCCAGACCTTGGACAAATCGCTTTCATGCGCAAAACGACCCTTCAAACGCAGCGGCTCGTATGCCCGGTCCAGCACGCGCACCGCATCGCTGGCAGTTTGCCAATCTGCGTGCGCCTGTCCTAATGGGCTGGACGGCTCGCAAGCCCAACACAGGTTAGCAACACCCGCATCGGAAACTTTAAACCCGTGCGCTGTAGCAGCATGGGCGTAGTCACCATAACTGTGCCTGGGCAAACTGACTGACCGACCGGCTCGCCCAGCCACCATCGCGGTGATGCGAAAAATAAACTCGCTGGCACTTGACGCCAGCACAACACGCGCCGCGTCAACGCCGTGAAAAGCCGACAGTTGCCCCCGCAGGACCGTGTAGCTGACGTCAGGGTACTGACTTGCATCTGCCTGCTGGATGGCAGCAAGTGCATCAGGGCAAGGCCCGCAGGCGTTGCTGTTGGTCGAGAAGTCAAATTGCACAGCGCCAAAAGCATCCGGGCCGCCGTGAACACGTTGTTGCGCACGTTGGATTGGCTGCATCATGGCTTTAGAATCGCTATCAATACAATAGCTGCTTGCGCACATAAAAAGGCACTTACAACCACTTTTGATGCCTTTTTTCGGGCTAAAACAGCATCTTTCGGCTCTGGCGGTCTGCCGGATGGGTTTAAAGCATACACCTCAGGCTTTTGCAAACGCACACCGAGCGCCAGCGCCAACGCCGCCATGGGCCAGCCGCTGTTAGGCGAGGGAGTTTTGCGGGCTTCAAGACCAAGTTTTGATAAATCGACACCGTGCGACAGCAGTTTTATCAGCAGCGCCGTGATGCGGGCTGGCAGCCAGCTCAGCACATCATCAGCCCATGCCGCCCACTTGCCTGACCACTCCCAGTTCACGCCATGGCGCAGGCCCCGGTAGCCCCACATGGCATCAGCCGTGTTGGCAAAGCGGTACAGCGCTGCGCCCGGCAAACCAAACAACACAAACCAGAAGATCGGTGCAACGAGAGAATCATTGAGGTTTTCGGCCAGTGATTCGATCGCACTTTCGCGGACTTCAGTCTCGCTCAGATTGGCCGTGTCACGGCTCACCAG
>JANMIH010000345.1:0-1926 GCA_031375685.1 Polaromonas sp.
CTGCAAAGCTTGACTTTGAGCCTGAACTTGACGCCTCTTGGCTTCACCCATTTGGTGACTCCCTCAAATCCGTTGAAACTGGCTTGTAGTCTAGCTTGCAGGCCGTTTATGGCCTGTCAACTGCCGGAAATAGGATGATCAGTTCGCGGACAAAAGAGTTGCTCCCAGCCTTGCGACAGGCAAACGGTGACGACGCTAAAAAGGCCATACCGTCCTTGATGGCCTGTACGGCTCGGTCGGGAATATCGAGGTCGCCTGTCTCGCTGCTCAGTTCACGTTGCAGCGCAAAATCAAAAAGTTGCTCCAGATCAGCGGCGGCGGCTGGACTGAACTCAACTTTGTAGGTCATACGGCGCGCTGGGCCTTGGCTTGCTTAGCTGCAGCCAGCTTGGCTTCTAGCCTGGCAATCACCTCGCCAGCGGGAATGCCGCCGTCCTTCTTGGTCGCCTCAATAGCGGCAATGCCCCGCTTGATGAACTCAGCCTGTGTTTTGCGCCTGATCACAGTGGTGCGAACCGCGTTTTCGACAAACTGCGACAAAGACTCGCCTTGTTCAAGCACGCCTTCAAGATCGAGCTTGAAATCGGGCGCAACACGGATGGGAGGGAGTGTGGCGGTTTTCATGAATTTATTGTATTGCAATTGCTATACAACACTCGGCGCCCATTGATTTTCTTGGTACCACCAACAGGAATCGAACCTGTATCTAGCGCTTAGGAGGCACTCGTTCTATCCGTTGAACTATGGCGGCAAACCGATTGACGATTGTAAGCGGTGGCTATTTCGACAGCAGCTTCATCGCCTCTTCCAGGCCCTTGATGGTCAGCGGGTACATGCGCTGGTTGACGAGTTGCTGGATGACGCTGATCGACTGGCGGTATTGCCACACGCCTTGTGGTTCTGGGTTGATCCACGCGAATTTGGGAAAGGCGTTGGTCAGGCGCTGCATCCACTCGGCACCGGCTTCTTCGTTGTTGTATTCCACGCTGCCGCCGGGTTGCAAAATCTCATACGGGCTCATGGTGGCGTCGCCGACAAAGATCAGTTTGTAGTCTTTGTTGTACTTGCGAATGATGTCCCAGGTCGCAAACTTTTCGTGCAAGCGGCGGCGGTTGTTCTTCCACATGAAGTCATACACGCAGTTGTGAAAGTAATAAAACTCCAGGTGTTTGAACTCGGTTTTGACGGCTGAAAACATCTCCTCAACCCGGCCAATGTGCTCGTCCATCGTGCCGCCTACGTCCATCAATAAGAGCACTTTCACATTGTTGTGCCGCTCGGGGATCATCTTGATGTCCAACAAGCCAGCGTTGGCGGCGGTTGAATGGATGGTGTCGGGCAAGTCCAACTCTTCAACATGGCCCAGCCGCGCAAACTTGCGCAGGCGGCGCAGCGCGACTTTGATGTTGCGCGTGCCCAGCTCTTGCGTGTCGTCGTAGTCCTTGTAGGCGCGCTGGTCCCATACTTTGACCGCGCTTTTATTGCGGCTCTTTTGCTGGCCAATCCGGATACCCTGCGGGTTAAAGCCGTTCGCGCCAAAGGGTGACGTGCCGCCGGTACCAATCCATTTGCTGCCGCCTTCGTGGCGTTCTTTTTGCTCTTCAAAACGCTTTTTGAGCGTCTCCATCAACTCGTCCCAGCCCATTTTTTCAATCTTCGCCTTTTCTTCGGGGCTCAGCTGTAGCCCCAGGTTTTTGCGCAGCCATTCCAGCGGAATGTCTTTGGTGAAGTCGGCCACCATCTCCACGCCCTTGAAGTAGGCGGCAAAGGCGCGGTCAAACTTGTCGTAGTGCTTTTCGTCTTTGACGAGGATGGTGCGGCTCAGATAGTAAAAGTCGTCGATTTTGTACGCGCCCTCATCTTCGTCTGATGCGCCGCCGTTCGGTCCCACAACGCCTGCCTGTAATGCTTCAAGCAGCATCAGGT
>JANMIH010000455.1:0-2929 GCA_031375685.1 Polaromonas sp.
CGCCTGCCGGATGAGGTGATTGCCAAGACGGCGGCGAAGTACCAGGAAGCTTTGACGCGGCTGATGGCTTAAACAACCGCGTAAGCCGAGAGTTTTGTGGGTCAACGCTATCAGTCTTGACGCGTACGGATTTTGTACGGATAATCAAACGATGAACGCATCCACCCGAGCCGAACGCATTGAAATCAGGGCCACGCTTGAGCTCAAAGCCAGCCTTGAAAAGGCAGCCCAACTGCAAGACCAAACGCTCAGCGCCTTTGTGCTGACGGCATCCCGCGATGCGGCTTCGCGCGTGCTGGGCGACCAAACACGGTTCATGCTGCCAGCCAAGCAGATGGCGGCCTTTAACAAAGCTCTGGACGCCCCCGCTCGCGACTTGCCCGGGCTCAAGCGATTGTTCGCCAAGCCCAGCGTATTTTCTTGATGCTTTTCAGTCAGCCCGAGCCGCTTGCTGCAAGCCACGACACGTCATTGTTTGATTGCGGCAAAGCGCCGTTGAACCAGTTCTTGCAGCGCTTCGCTTTGGTCAATCAGGCAAATGGTAGCGCCCGCACCTTTGTGAGTTTGTCAGCAGGGCAGATCAGTGGTTATTACAGCCTGGCAGCCGCGTCGGCAGAGCACGCCGCCGTGCCGCTGCGCATCAGCAAGGGCCTGGCCAGACACCCCATCCCCATGCTGCTGCTGGCCCGGCTGGCGGTTGACCTGAAAGCCCAAGGCCAAGGTTTGGGGCGAAGCCTGTTGCAAAGCGCACTGGGGAAGTACTTGCAAGCCAGCGAAGTCATAGGGTGCAGAGCCTTGATGGTTCACGCTATCGATGAGGCAGCCATCGGGTTTTACCAAAGCTATGGTTTTGAGCCGTCGCCGGTTGACGCAGCGCATTTGTACTTGTTGACCAAGGATATTCGCAAGACGCTGGGGTGACGAGACGCCTCCCGCACTGTCAGAACCAAAACCAGCGCCTCATGGCGCAGGTGAATCCACATGAGCCGCCAAATCCATACTGTCATGTAAAACGCGAAGTACCGTCAAGATATCGGCATCTACCCGGAAGACAAAGAAATACCGAGGTTTTTCTACATCTGCCCTGGTTGGTTTTCTGCGACTGAAGCGCAAGTGATAAACAAAGAGACCTTGGGGCATGGCAGGATGAGGCCGCACACCCAAGCGTGTTGGCTCGGCCAGCAGATCAGCGAGCGCGGCCTCCATCAAGCCGTCATAGCGCTGGCTGGTTAATTCGCCAAACTTGGTTAACGTCCAGTCTTGTATCGCCACCACATCTTGCAGCGCCATGGACGTCAATTCTGGGCGAAGCATTTTCAGGTTGCGGTTTTGCCTGCCCGCAGCGTCTTCAAATGCGCTCCAAATTGCTTTGCTGAACTGAAGCTCACCACGCGCCCAGCGTCAAAATCATCCATCCCCAGCTGCACCGCACCCAACAAAGCCGTGAGCCGGGTGTCTTCCTGCTTGAGCTTTTCTTCATGCAAACGCAAGCTGTCGCGAATGACTTCGCTGACGTTGTTATAGCGACCTGTAGCAACCAGGTGCTTGGTGTAGCTTTCAAAATGTGGGGTGAGGGCGACGCTAGTGGGCATGTTTTGGCTCCAATGAAGTTTGGTGTTATTGAAATTTAACATATGCAATCTCGTTCGCACATCAACGTCGTGTTGTAGTGCAGACGTACAAAAAGTGTTCCTTTTGTCAATCAATGTGACTCTGCAAGACCCCAAACTTCTTTCCTATCTGCACCTGACCGGCCTGCAGTTTCGTCCACCCAAAGGCATAGCCCTTGGACCTGCTGGCCGGCCTGCCCAAGCTGTAGGCATCAACGGGCGCTGGGCAATGCTACACCGCACAGATTGATCGCAGCGCTCGCAACTCACGGCGCAAAGCGCCACTGGAACCCGTCGCGCGTGTCTCCATCGAAAACCCGGCTTGCTACCGGTCATTCAAGCCCCCATAATCTGGATCATTGAACGGGGTGAAGATTTAAATCCACTCTCACCACCGCCTCCAAGCCGGTTCAGTCCAACGAGGTTTATCTACCGCAGGAGGCGCGTATGGTTTCATCGAGATTGGGTGGACGGCGGATAAACGCTAATCGTTATGCCTTTCCAATTTCTGGGAGATGCAATTGAAATCAAAGCTTGAGATTTACGCACTTGCGGTTTGTTTTGTGTCAGTCATGTGTCTTGTCGTATCGTTCGGCATAGCTGGCTATTCAATCGTGGAAATGTTCAAGCCAGAACTTACGATGGCTCCCTACACTTACGAGCGTTACCAAACAAACGATAATTATTGGGAGGGTAGGCGATCTTCCCGTGAGGGTGAAACAAAGGAAATTCGGCCATCCGAGGAAGTATTGTCAAAACAGCGCCTTGATGGATATTCCGCGGCGCTGCGAGGCAATCAGAGAAGTGGGTTTCAAGCGCTAATTAAGTCATTGATGTTCATTCTCGCGGGTGGCATCACCCTATTGGTCCATTGGCAAATTGCAAAAAAATCCCGTGTCCCCTAGGCATAACGGCGTTTGAGCGGAGCTGCACTAAAAGCCGCGCAGCCCGTTCAACTCTACGTTAGGCTCCAGATTAACCTGTCACACCTTATGTCGATTGCTCTCTCGGTCGCCGCTCTGTTCACCGCCTTCGTTACTTTTAGAGGTAATTGGAGTCAGACTCCAATTAAATATAATTCAGGATCATTGTTTTTGTGTCGGATAGGCAATAGCCCAATTACAGGGACTTCCCATAAAGTCAACCGAGGGTGTTCAATAAACACTTCTTGGTGACGATATTTCTCAGCACTGACGTCAACGAAATCGGCTATCAAAGCGAGGAACAGACTGCACATCTACAGACGGCCTTGTTGCACATATGCCTTTAAAGGGCAGTGCGGACCCAGATACGAACCGCTCAGCAGGCTCTCCATTCAA
>JANMIH010000367.1:0-3648 GCA_031375685.1 Polaromonas sp.
TGCGTGTTTGGCTTAAGGCGCCAAACAAATAGCCCGCCAAAAAGATCACGCCAAACATGAGCATGCCTTCATACATCCAGGAGGCCATCCGCCTCGGAATCGAGGGGACGGGAGGTTGTGGCTCGGTCACTTGGCAGGTACTGGCGAGACCACGTTCTGCAAGGTGTCCCCGGTCCTGGTCATGACAGGGGCTGCGGCAGGCACGGCTGGCAGGGTTGGCACACTTTTGGGGGTGACGGCCAATTTTTGCGGCTCAACGGGCTTGACCGCCGTGGCTGCACCTGAGGGCTTGGGCGTGGCTTTCGCGGCCAATTTGGCCTTTTCTTCCGGGCTCAAGGCCTGGTAGGTTTGCCACTTGGCTTTTTTCTCGTCTGGCGTGAGCTCTTTAGACAATTCTTTTGTTTTGGCAAAGTTAAGTCGGGCAGCGGCGCGCTGCTGTGGGCTCATGGCCACCCATTCATTCATGCGGCTGTGCATCACTGCTTGATCAGCAGCAGGTAGATTGGGGTAGTTTTTGGAGACTTCCAGCCACTTGCGTTTTTGAGCTTCGCTGATGCCGTTCCAACTGGCGGCCAATGGTTTGAGGCTTTGTTGCTGCAAGGCGTTGAGCTCAGCCCATACTGGTTTTGAAACCTGGGCCGCGACGGGCTTTACGGCACTGGCCGCTGGTTTGGGGGGTGCAAGCTGTGGTGTTTGTGCTTGCGCCAGCAGCGGCAACATGCTCAGCAGCGTCAGGTACATGGAGCGGCGAACCGCTGCATTCGCAGATAAAACAGACAAAATAAAGCTCAGCGGGTTGATTTTAGAAACTGAACAAATCCGGGGTCTGAAAAGGCTGCTGGTGGCAAATCGTCAGTCAGCAGGGCAGCATCAACTTCTGCAACCTCCTGGGCTCGGTTGTCGTTTTGAATTGAATTGATGGTCAACATGCCAATGACAAGTGCGACCAGCGGCATCACAGCACCAATTTTGCCCCACCAGCTCAGACTATCAGAAGAGCCCCAAGTCAGTGAAGCGCTACCGCCATGACTCAAGACGCTGGCAGCCGTCTGAATTTTGGCTATTTTGCGTTTGGCAACGGCCTGTTCCCGCGCAGCGCGAAGCCGCTCCGAGACGTCGTGTGGCATCTCTGACGCACCCATCGATAAATAAGAAACTGCTTTGTGCGCAAAGCGGTCTTGCAAAATGTCGGCCCGATTTTGATTTGAATAAGTCATAAAGTAATACCTTTAGTAGCCAGCGCTTTGCTGAGGGCGAGAACTGCACGGGAACAGTGCGTTTTGACACTGCCTTCAGAGCAACCCATCGCCAACGCAGTCTCGGCCACGTCCATCTCCTCCCAGTAACGCATTAGAAACGCTTCCCGTTGACGGCCCGGCAAAAGTTGCACTTCAATTTCAATCTCACGCAATATCTGCGCCCGTTCTGTTGCATCCTGAGCACTTTCTGTACCCTCTGAGTCATTCAAGGCCTCTAAAGTTTCCAGAACATCGAAATCGCCGTCGACGCCCGGCGATTCAAAGTCGCTCATGTTGGAAAACAGCGCATTGCGCGTCTTTCGACGCCTGAACCAGTCCAGCGTGGTGTTCGACAAAATCCTCTGGAACAGCATGGGCAACTCCGCCAAGGGCTTGTCGCCATAACTGTGGGCAAGCTTCATCATGCTGTCCTGAACAATATCCAGTGCAGCTTCTTCGTCCCGGGTGTGGTAGACACTTCGCTTGAAGGCGCGCTTTTCAACGCTTTTCAGGAAGTCAGAGAGTTCGAGTTCAGTTGCCAACGGTGGGTGGTTCCGGTTTGTCCTGGGCTGTCGTTGTTATTAGTTTTGACCAGAAATTATCGCATCATGGAGATCCAGCGAATATGAGCGAATCATGAGAATGTCATAATACGCCTTGCAATGCAAACAGCAAACGGGTCACGGTTCGGCAGATGATGCATCTGCTCATGGCTTTGGTCTCAAGTCTTGACGCTGCTCCACAAGAGTCAGCCAAAAGGCACCCAAGGTATTTCGTCAGAGAAATTCACAAAGGTTCATCATGGAAATCACAAAAGCGGAAATTGCTTCCGCCGCAGCAGCGTCTGCAAAGTCACCTTCAAGCACACAGGAACTTCGCGGCGCGGAAATTCTTGTCAAGTCTCTACAGGCAGAAAACGTCAAGTTCATCTGGGGCTACCCAGGTGGTGCAGTGCTGCACATTTACGATGCCTTTTACAAGCAGGACACGATTCAGCATGTGTTGGTGCGCCACGAACAGGCTGCCGTGCACGCTGCCGATGGCTACGCCAGAGCCACCGGTGACGTTGGCGTAGCGCTGGTCACATCCGGCCCGGGCGTCACCAATGCGGTAACCGGCATTGCCACCGCTTACATGGACAGCATTCCGATGGTCATCATCACGGGCCAGGTGCCAACGCACGCGATCGGCCTGGATGCTTTCCAGGAATGCGATACGGTCGGTATCACACGGCCCATCGTCAAGCACAACTTTTTGGTCAAAGACGCCAAACATATTGCCGAAACGATGAAAAGGGCTTTTCACATTGCCCGCAGCGGTCGCCCCGGACCGGTTGTGGTCGACATTCCTAAAGACGTGTCGTTCAACAAGGTGGCCTACAACGGCTACCCAGCCACGGTTGAAATGCGCAGCTACAACCCGTCGCGCAAAGGGCACGGTGGGCAAATCCGCAAAGCTTTGCAATTGCTGATGACGGCCAAGCGCCCGTACATCTACACCGGTGGAGGTGTGCTTTTGAGTAACGCATCTGCCGAGCTGCGCACACTGGTAGACATGCTGGGCTACCCCTGCACTAACACGCTGATGGGGCTGGGTGCTTACCCGGCCAGCGACAGCAAGTTTTTGGGCATGCTGGGCATGCACGGCACCTACGAAGCCAACAACGCGATGCAAAACTGCGACGTGCTGCTGGCTGTCGGCGCGCGGTTTGACGATCGGGTGATTGGCAACCCCAAACATTTTGCGCAAAATGAACGCAAGATCATTCATATTGATATTGACCCGTCCAGTATCTCCAAGCGCGTCAAAGTCGACATTCCTATCGTTGGCGACGTCAAAGACGTGTTGACGGAATTGATCGCCATGATCAGGGAGTCAGGCCTGAAACCCGATGGTGATGCACTGGGTGGCTGGTGGACCACCATCGACGGCTGGCGCAAGCGCGACTGCATGAAGTACAGCCTGGGCGATGGCAGCACCATCAAGCCGCAGTATGTGGTTGAAACGCTCTGGAACATGACCAAAGACGCCGACACCTACATCACGTCTGACGTGGGTCAACACCAGATGTGGGCCGCGCAGTATTACAAGTTTGACCAGCCGCGCCGCTGGATCAATTCAGGCGGCTTGGGCACCATGGGTGTGGGTTTGCCGTACGCCATGGGCATCAAGCTGGCCAAGCCTGAATCGGAGGTGTTTTGCATCACTGGCGAAGGCTCGATTCAAATGTGTATTCAAGAGCTGTCGACATGCTTTCAGTACAAGACGCCAGTCAAAGTTGTGTCGCTGAACAACCGCTATTTGGGCATGGTGCGCCAGTGGCAAGAGTTTGACTACGAAAGCCGTTACAGCCACAGTTACATGGACGCGCTACCAGACTTTGTGAAGCTGGCCGAAGCCTATGGCCACG
>JANMIH010000459.1:0-2004 GCA_031375685.1 Polaromonas sp.
TGTGATGGGTGAATTTTTAATTTTTCAAAGTGACGACGGGCGCACTCGGCTGGACGTGACGCTGGATGGCGAAACCCTGTGGCTCAGCCAAAAGCAGCTTGCAGAACTGTTTGGCAAAGCAAAAGGGACGGTTAGCGAGCACATCAAACACATTTACGAGGAAGGCGAGCTAAGCCCTGAGGCAACTGTTCGGCTATTCCGAACAGTTCAATCTGAGGGCGGCCGCAATGTAGAGCGTGATGTAGAGCACTACAACCTGGACATGGTGCTGGCGGTGGGCTACCGCGTGCGCTCAGCTCGTGGAACACAATTCCGCCGCTGGGCCACTGAGCGTTTGGGTGAATACCTGCTCAAAGGCTTCACCATGGACGACGAGCGGCTTAAAAACCCGCCCGTTGCAGGCAACGCGGCACCCGACTACTTCGCGCAAATGCTTGACCGTGTGCGTGACATACGTGCCAGCGAGCGGCGCATGTACTTGCGGGTGCGTGAAATTTTCACCCTGGCGGCGGACTATGAGCCCAGCTTGCCAGAGACCACCGCGTTTTTTAAGGTGATTCAAAACAAGCTGCACTTTGCAGTGACTGGCCAAACGGCTGCAGAACTTATCACCGCCCGGGTAGATGCAACGCAGTCCAACATGGGGCTTTCAAGCTGGAAGGGGCAGTGGCTGAACAAAGCGGACGTAACGGTAGCCAAAAATTATCTGGATGAAGCGGAAGTGACCGAGCTAAACCGCATTGTCACCATGTGGCTGGACTTTGCAGAAGACCAGGCGCTGCGGCGCAAGCAAGTATTTTTAGCGCACTGGAATGAGCGGCTTGATGCGTTTTTGGCGTTTAACGACCGCAACGTGCTGGGCAACGCTGGGGCTGTGAGCCACAAAGCAGCGCTGGCAAAAGCGCATGCCGAATACGATAAATTTGCAGAACAACGCCGCGCGCAGCTTGAAAATGCAGCGGACGGCACATCGATTGAGTCGCTGGTGCAGACTACAAAGCTGCTTTCAAAACCGAAACCTGCGAAATGAACATCCAACCGTTTCCATTTTGGAAAGCGTTCAAACCCCAACGGCACCCTATTTGGAAACCAACGCCCCCCCCCCAAAGCTTTGCTAAGCAGGGTTAAGTTTGCTAAATTTAGCAATGCTTAGCAATGAAAAATTCTCCTAAGTCGTTGATTTAATTGATTAATACTTCTCTCCCTTAATTTTATTTAGACGAGCTGCTAGTAAAGAAACCGCATGAACCTTCAGTTTGAACACAACCTGGACTACCAGCGCGCCGCGATTGACGCGGTGTGTGGCCTCTTCACCGGCCAAGAGCTGTGCCGGACTGAATTTACCGTCAGCCACAGTACGCCGCGCTATGTGGCTGACTCCGCTCAAGACTTTGCCGGGCAGGTGGTGCAGCAGCAAATGGGCCTGGGGCTGGATGAAAGTGAGCTGGGCATAGGCAACCGGCTCAGCCTGCTGGACGATGATTTGCTGAAGAACTTGAACGCGGTGCAGCTGAAGAACGGCTTGGCGCTGTCGCCCACATTGGAGTCAGGCGACTTTACGGTAGAAATGGAAACCGGCACGGGCAAAACCTATGTCTACCTGCGCACGTTGTTTGAGCTGAACCAGAAGTTTGGCTTTACCAAGTTTGTGATTGTGGTGCCGTCAGTGGCCATCAAAGAAGGCGTGTACAAAAGCCTGCAAATCATGGCGCCGCACTTTAAAACGCTGTACGCGAGCGTGCCGTTTGATTACTTTTTATACGACTCGGCCAAGCCCGGCCCAGTGCGCAACTTTGCCACCAGCCCGCACATGCAAATCATGGTGGTCACGGTGGGTGCCATCAATAAAAAAGACGTGAACAACCTGTACAAAGAAAGTGAAAAAACCGGCGGCGAAAAGCCGATTGACCTGATACGTGCCACCCGCCCGATCGTGGTGGTGGACGAGCCGCAAAGCGTAGACGGCGGCCTGGAGGGCAGTGGCAAAAAAGCGCTGGAGGCCAT
>JANMIH010000393.1:0-5721 GCA_031375685.1 Polaromonas sp.
CGGCAGCATGGCAAAAGGGTCGCGGCGCACCACGCCTGCCTGACCGGTGGCGGCGGCGGTTGTTTCGCTGCCCATGGTGGCAGCCATGTAAACGCCTTCGGTCCAGTTGCGTGCTTCAGTCACCAGCGGCACGGTGGTGGAGCGGCGTCCGCCAAAAATATAGGCATCAATCGCCACGCCTTTGGGGTCGTCCCAAGCGGGGTCTAACGCCGGGTTGTTGGTGGCGGCCACGGTAAAGCGGGCATTCGGGTGCGCAGCTTTGGCACCGGTTTCTTTGGCGATTTCGGGCGACCAGTGGTTGCCTTGCCAGTCGATGGCATGAAGGGGCGTATCGCCCATGCCCTCCCACCACACATCGCCGTCGTCTGTCAGTGCGACGTTGGTAAAAATCGTATCGCGCTCCAAACTTGCCATGCAGTTGGGGTTGGTCAGGGTATTGGTGCCGGGAGCCACGCCAAAGTAGCCTGCCTCCGGGTTGATGGCGTACAGCCTGCCGTCAGCGGCGGGTTTGATCCAGGCAATGTCGTCGCCAATGGTGGTGACTTTCCAGCCATCAAAGCCTGCAGGCGGGATCAGCATGGCAAAGTTGGTTTTGCCGCAGGCGCTTGGGAAGGCTGCCGCCACATGGAATTTTTTGCCCTGCGGATTGGTCACGCCCAAAATCAGCATGTGCTCGGCCAGCCAGCCTTCGTCGCGGCCCATGTTGGATGCAATGCGCAGCGCAAAGCATTTTTTGCCCAGCAACGCGTTGCCGCCGTAGCCAGAGCCGTATGACCAGATCTCGCGTGTCTCGGGAAAATGCGAAATGTATTTGACCGGATTGCAAGGCCATGTGACGTCGGCCTGGCCAGCAGCCAACGGCGCGCCTACGCTGTGAACGCACGGCACAAATGCGCCTTCCACGCCCAGTACATCAAACACGGCTTTGCCCATACGGGTCATGATTTTCATGTTGACTGCAACATACGGGCTGTCAGACAGTTCAATGCCGATGTGTGCAATTGGCGAGCCAAGCGGGCCCATGCTGAAAGGCACGACGTACATCGTGCGGCCCGCCATGCAGCCATCAAACAGCGGATTCAGCGTGGCGCGCATCTCGGCAGGGGCCATCCAGTTGTTGGTCGGGCCTGCGTCTTCTTTTTTGGCAGAACAAATATAGGTGCGGTCGTCCACCCGGGCCACATCGGTGGGGTCACTGACGGCCAAAAAGCTGTTGGGGCGTTTGGCAGGGTTGAGTTTTTTAAACGTACCGGCATCCACCAGTTGCTGGCACAGGCGCTGGTATTCAGCATCGCTGCCGTCGCACCAGTAGATCGAATCTGGCTTGCACAGGGCGGCCATATCGGCCACCCAGGCTATCAGTTTGGCGTTTTTAACGTAGCTGGGCGTGTTCAGGTTCAGCCCTTGCATGGCAGGATGGTTCATCGAAAAAAACTCCAGAAATGTGACACAACTGTGACCATTCTAAGAAGCAGTCGATGCAGTTACCTGACGGTTACAGGCAAAGTTATGCAAAACCTGCATGAGGTTATGCGCGCATTTTAAGCGGATCTGTCTATTGTTTTGCGTAGACTGACACGTTACCGCCCGCATTTGCGGACGTGCCAGGTGCCGCAAGCTGGGCATTGAAGACTTGCGTACCCAACAAATAGCCTTGGCTTCGGGTTCCCGTGAAGGTGCCATTGACCGCTCCAGCAGTACCGCCGGTGCAGGTTGGAGAACATGTAGTCGTCACGCCCGTTGGCTTTGAGACATTCATGGCGTTTTTGTTGGCAAAGCGTTTGCCAAAGTCGAAGGACCGAAACAGTAGCACGAGTGCGTCAAAACGAAACAAAACACGCCGCCAAATAGCGGGAGTTTTTCTCAAAAACGCGATTTTGAGCGGTTTTTTAGCGTTTTATGCCAGAAATACAGCAATAAAGGCCAGCAGGAACATCAGCACGCCACCCACGATGGGCAGAACAATCGGTGCAACGAGCGCGATCGACTCGACCACATCTGCCTCATGTGCGGCAGTGGCTGCGGGCGTTGCGGTAGGGTCTGCTGGGTGGGACATAAAAATTCCTAGAAATTCGGGTGTGGGCAAGTGTTTAAAACATTTTACCTTTTCAACCCAAAGCAGGGCAAGCAAACCTTGGCCGGTCAAGGCACACTTCAGCAATGACACACCAAAAAGTTATCCCTGCCTTTGTCTGGCCACTGCCCATTGCACTTTTTGCGTTGCTGTCAGGCTGCGCTGCCACTGGCCCCAACAGCCCATCTGCCAAACCCGTGCTTTACCCCAACGCCACGTTCACCCGCGTGGGGGATGCACAGGCCAAAGCCGAGGTCGATGGCTGCATGGTGCGTGCGGCGCAGGCTGGTTTAACGCCGAATCAAAGAAGCAATGAAGTCGGCAAGCGCGCGGGCGAAGGCGCAGCCACAGCGGGCGTAGCATCTGCCGTGGGCGCGCTGATCACCGGGCGCAGCAGCGACATTTTGCGGGCCGGCGCAGCAGGCGCAGCAATTGGCGGCTCGGCGGGCGCGGTGTCTGGCGCGTTCAACAACGACAAGGTCAACCCGGTTTATCGCCAGTTTGTACAACGCTGCCTGCAAGAAAAAGGCTTTGATGTGATCGGCTGGAATTAATTGGGAACGCTCCTGTCGGTGCAGATAGGCTCTGCACGCCGGGTCAAAATCGGTGAACGTACGCTTTTAACGGCCATCAACAAACAACCCGTTCAAGGCCATGTGCCTGTCATGCCTTTGGGGCTGATGGGCGACGAGCAGGCTGATCTGTCGATTCACGGCGGGCTTGAAAAAGCCATTTACGCTTACCCGTCAGAGCACTATGCGTTCTGGCGAGACGCACGGCACCGTGCTGGCGTCAGCATGATGGATGAATCGCTGCCACATGGCCTGTTGGGCGACAACCTGACGCTGGCGGGCTTGCTGGAAACCGATGTCTGGGCCGGCGACGTGCTGCAATTTCCCCATTGCGCGCTGACCGTGACCATCCCGCGTGAGCCGTGCCACAAATTCAACGCCGCCATGGGTTTTAGCCACGCGACCAAGCTGATGGCAACTCACGGATTCTGCGGTTTTTACCTGTCGGTACGCGAGGCTGGCAGCATTTGCGCAAGCGAAAAGTTTGAGCTAGTTCCAGGCCGCCGCAGCGTGAGCATTGTGCAGTTGTTCAATGCCAAGATGGTCAAGCAATTGCGTTGCTAGTCTCTAGATTACTATAGTTTTAGTAGCTGCTTAAACACGTATTTATTGATAAAAACACTGTTTAAGCCCTCGAAATCAGCCCTCAATGCTGCTTGGCAGCCTCAAAACCCGCCAAACCCAGCGCCGCCAGCACCTGCTGGATATGTTCTTTGCCACGCGTCTGGATTACCAGTTCAATTTCGACGTTTTGAGCTGACAGCAGCGTGAAAGCGCGCTGGTGATGCACCTCGTCAATGTTCGCACCCGCCTCGGCCACGGTGGCGGTGATTTTGGCCAGCGCGCCGGGCACATCGCGCACGCTGACGGTGATGCGTGCCAGCCTGCCCGCTCGCACCATGCCACGCTCGATGATGGAGGCCAGCAGCAGCGGGTCAATGTTGCCGCCGCACAGCACCAGACCCACTTTTTTACCAGCAAACCGTTCAGGGTATTTCAGCAGCGCGGCCAGCCCAGCTGCACCTGCACCTTCGACCAGCGTTTTTTCAATCTCCAGCAGCATCACCATGGCTTGTTCAATGTCGCCTTCATCGACCAGCAACATGTCGCTGACCAGCGCCTTGATGATGGCAGTCGCTATCACGCCGGGGGTGCCGACGGCGATGCCATCGGCAATGGTGCTATTGCCTTGCGGGTGCTGTGTGCCCTTGATGGCGTTGACCATGCCAGGAAAACGCGAGGTTTGCACGCCCACAATATCGATGTTGGGGTTCATCGCCTTGGCCGCCGTGGCAATGCCAGCGATCAACCCGCCGCCGCCGACGGCAATCACCAGCATGTCCAGGTCGGGCACAGCGCGCATCATCTCCAGCCCGACAGTGCCCTGCCCCGCCACAATGGCTTCGTCGTCATACGGGTGTACAAACACCAAGCCCTGGCTTTGCGCCAGGCTCAGCGCGTGGGTACGAGACTCGTCCAGCGTGTCGCCGTGCAGCACCACTTCAGCGCCAAAGCCGCGTGTCCGTTCAATCTTCACGCCCGGGGTAAAGCGTGGCATCACAATCACCGCCCGTATGCCAAGCCGCTGCGCATGGTAGGCCACGCCCTGGGCATGGTTACCTGCGCTCATGGCGATGACACCGCGGTGTTGCTCGTCAACTGTTAATTGCGCCAGCTTGTTGCACGAGCCGCGTTCTTTAAACGAGGCGGTGTACTGCAAATTTTCAAACTTTAAAAAAACCTGCGCCCCGGTGATTTGCGACAGCGTGCGCGATTCCACGCAAGGCGTGTTGAGCAAATGACCTTGCAAGCGCTCTGCGGCGCGTTCGATGTCGGTGAGCGTGATCACGATGGGTCCTGACATTAAAAATGGCCTTGATGACGGCCTGGGAATTTAAAAGGCGACTGGGTGTGTCAATGATTTGGATGGATTATGAATGTTGTTGTGTGGCGTATTGCACACGATCAGGCATTTCACAGTATTCCCACTGGCCCCAAGCTGCGTTATGGTGAAGCCGTGATGTTTCTGGCGCGCTCTTTCCCTTTTTTGGAGGTGTGATGAAAGCCAAGTATTCCGCTGGTGATTTGCTGCTGTCCCCCGGCCTGAAGGATGCGCCTGTGCTTGACCTGATGTGCTCGCATTTTGTGTTGACACTGGCGGCGCGCCAGGGCGGCAAGTTCAATGTGCGGCGCGACATGAACAGTTTGCTGTCGCTGGCGGGCAGACACCTGGTGTGGCCGCAGCCTGCCCTGCTGCGCCTGCGTGAATTTTTGGGTCGTCGCTGCAAAGACAACGATTTTTGGCGCAGCCACGAGGCTTTCAGCGACGCTGAATTCATGCAGCGCCACGGCACCTGGCGCGGCCCGTACGAAGAAGGCACGCTGTTTTTTTACCTTGACGAGCACGCCAAAGACCAGCCCAAAGACTTGCTGTCCGTCCTCAGTGCCACCGGTGAGTACCTGACGCAAGCGCTTAAAAAGCAGTCCACGCTGGTTGAGAAAAACATCGATGCGCTGGCCAACCTGTTGCAGCTGAACCGCGCCGAGCGCGCGCTGCTTTTGTACGGCACACTGGCCCGCTACCAACGCGACCTGCGCTCGCTGCTGGTTGAGTTCAAGGTCAACAACGCACCCGAGGCCTATGCTGCGCTGGCGGATGTAGCAGGCGTCAAGCCGCATGAACTGGCCGAAGCCCTGCGTGCTGGCTCGCGTCTGGAGCGCATTGGCATGGTCGAAAACCTGATCTCCGAGCACAACATCACCGACCTGGCCGACCTGATGAAAGTCAGTGAAAAGCTGCCGCCCGTGCTGATGCGCAAATACCGCGACAACAATGAGCTGATGGCCGTTTTCACCCGGCCCAGCGTGCGCAGCGAGCTCGCTTTGAGTGATTTTGCGTTTGTCAAAGAAGACGCCGATGTCCTGGTGTCGCTGCTTACTCATAAGTCAGTAATTTAGCGGACAATTATTTGAACTTTTTGTTATTGCTTTTCTCCAATTGCGCATGAAAAGAGACGGACGCAAATTGGCTCACAACACGCTCGAAGAAATGCGCGTTCTGGCAGTGCAGCGAAT
>JANMIH010000425.1:0-17112 GCA_031375685.1 Polaromonas sp.
GGCGACGACTACTTTGCCGTGCTGGAGCAATACCCCTCGACCAGCGGGCGTTTGGGCACTGAGGGCAACGACGTGAAGACCGCCCACGCCAAAGGCGCGGCCTACATCGTGGCGGCTGACTTGCTGGCGCTGACCTTGCTCACGCCTCCCGGCCAATGGGGTAACGGCGACCCGCTGGGCCAAGCCGACATCGTGATTGGCACCACCCAGCGCTTTGGCATGCCGATGGGTGCGGGCGGCCCGCACGCCGCGTACATGGCTTGCCGTGATGAATTCAAACGCTCCATGCCGGGCCGTCTGGTGGGCGTGTCGATTGATGTGCATGGCAACCCGACCTATCGGCTGGCGCTGCAAACCCGCGAGCAGCACATCCGCCGCGAGAAAGCCACGTCCAATATTTGCACAGCGCAGGTGCTGCCTGCCGTTGTGGCCAGCATGTTTGCGGTCTACCACGGCCCGCAGGGCTTAAAGCGCATCGCTCAGCGGATCGCCAGCTACACCGCTGTTTTCGCCAAAGGTCTTGAATCGCTGGGGTTGAGTCTGGGCACACACAGCAGCGGTTTTGACACCGTCTGCCTGCATACCCAAGGCGCTACAGATTCAATAGCTGCTCGCGCCCGTGAAATGGGCGTAAACCTGCGAAAAGCATGGGACGAGTACACCATCGTCTCACTGGACGAGACCACCACGCGCGACGATATTGAACTACTCTGGTCCATCTTCGCCAAGCCCGGCCAGGCCCTGCCGAAAGTCAGCGACTTTGAAAAAGGCATCGAACCACTCATCCCCACCGAACTGCGCCGTACCAGCGACTTTATGACCCACCCGGTGTTCAATACCCACCACTCCGAGACATCGATGCTGCGCTACATCCGCAGCCTGAGCGACAAAGACCTGGCACTTGACCGCAGCATGATCCCGCTGGGCTCTTGCACCATGAAGCTCAACGCCACCAGCGAGATGATCCCGATCACCTGGCCCGAGTTTGCCAACATGCACCCGTTTGCACCTGCCGACCAGCAGCTAGGTTACGCTGAGCTGGACCAGCAACTGCGTGACTGGCTGTGCCAGGCCACCGGCTACGCAGGCATCAGCCTGCAGCCCAACGCTGGCTCGCAGGGTGAATACGCAGGTTTGCTGGTCATCAAGGCCTTTCATGAAGCGCAGGGCCAGAGCCACCGCAACATTTGCCTGATACCCGCCTCAGCCCACGGCACCAACCCGGCCAGCGCCCAAATGGTGGGGATGACCGTGGTGGTGACGGCTTGCGACGCCAAAGGGAATGTGGACATGGCTGACCTCAAAGCCAAGTGCGAGCAGCACAGCGCCAACCTGGCGGCAGTCATGATCACCTACCCCTCCACCCACGGCGTGTTTGAAGCCAACGTCAAAGAGCTGTGCGCCCTGGTCCACAGCCACGGCGGGCGCGTGTACGTCGACGGCGCCAACATGAACGCACTGGTTGGCACCGCTGCGCCAGGTGAGTTTGGCGGTGACGTGAGCCACCTGAATCTGCACAAAACCTTCTGTATCCCCCACGGCGGCGGCGGGCCGGGTGTGGGACCGGTGTGCGTGGTGGCTGATCTGGTGCCGTATTTGCCGGGTCATGTCACAGGCGGCATCCCAGTCAATGGTGTGGGTGCCATTTCAGCAGCGCCATTAGGCAACGCCGCAGTTTTGCCCATCAGCTGGATGTACTGCCGCATGATGGGGCCAGAAGGCTTGAAGCACGCCACCGAGATTTCCATTCTGTCGGCCAACTACATCAGCAGGCGGCTGAAAGACCACTTCCCCACCTTGTACGCCAGCGAGGCAGGCTATGTGGCCCACGAGTGCATTCTGGACTTGCGCCCCTTGAAAGAAACCAGCGGCGTGACAGCCGAAGACGTGGCCAAACGCCTGATGGATTACGGCTTTCACGCGCCGACTCTGAGCTTTCCAGTAGCGGGCACGCTGATGGTGGAGCCGACCGAGAGCGAAGACCTCAAAGAAATTGACCGCTTCATCAACGCCATGATCTCGATTCGCCAGGAGATTGCGCAAATTGAGAGTGGCAGCTGGCCGCAAGACAACAACCCGCTCAAGCATGCGCCGCACACATCGGGCAGCGTCATTGCGGCCGACTGGAACCGGCCGTATTCACGCGAGGTTGCGGCCTTCCCGGTCGCGGCCCTTAAAACGTCCAAATACTGGCCCACCACCGGCCGTGTCGACAACGTGTACGGTGACCGTAACCTGATGTGCAGCTGCGTGCCCGTTAGCGACTACGCCTGATGGCTTGATCGCTATTAACTAAGGAGCTTCTTGCGCCCGTATTCATTGGTCTACAGCCTGATTTAAGTGTCAAATAACGGGTTTTATGAAGCTTATTTCCCTGCTTTTGATCTGTCTTGGCGCAATGCTGGCCGCAGCGCTGTGGTGGTTGTGGACACCTGACAGAGACCGCACCGAGCTGGAGCGCAAATACCTGAGCGCACCCGGCGACATGATGGACGTCGCGGGCACACGCCTGCACATGCGGGACAGCGGGGCCAAAACCGCGCCCGCTGTAATCTTTTTGCATGGCTTTGCCGCCAGCTTGCACACCTGGGAGCCTTGGTTGGCAGAGCTGGAAAAAGGCCTGCGCGTGATTCGCATCGACCTGCCCGGCTCTGGCCTGAGCCCGCCTGACCCCACAGGCGACTACACCGACAAACGCAGCCTGCAAATCATCAACGCCCTGATGGACAAGCTGGGCCTGGCGCGTGCCAGCCTGGTGGGTAACTCCATCGGCGGGCGCATCGCCTGGACGTTTGCAGGCACCTACCCCGAGCGGGTTGACAAGCTGGTGTTGGTGTCGCCAGACGGCTTTGCCAGTCCGGGTTTTGACTACGGCCAAAAGCCCGAGGTGCCCGCCATGGCAAAACTGATGCGCCTGACCCTGCCCAAGCCGCTGCTGACCATGAGCCTGAAGCCGACGTACGCCAACCCAGCCACCATGACAGACGCGCTGGCCACCCGCTATCACGACCTGATGCTCGCGCCCGGCAGCCGCGACGCCCTGCTGGCCCGCATGGCGCAAACTGTGCTGACCGACCCGCAGCCCATCCTCAAAAAAATCACCGCACCCACCCTGCTGGTGTGGGGCGAGCAAGACGCGATGATCCCGTTTGCCAATTCGAACGACTACCTGAAGGCAATAGCCGGCTCAAAGCGCGTGTCATTCAAAGGCGTGGGTCACCTGCCGCATGAGGAAGCGCCAGCGCAGTCTGTGGGGGCGGTGCAAGCTTTTTTGATGACGCCTGCGCTGGCCAAGCCATGACTGATCAAGTCAAGATGCCACTTTAATTGCTATGGATTCAGAAGCTGCTCGCGCCCGAATCTATTGGTCTAGAGCACGATTTGGCACCCAGAAATGGCCCAAAATGGCATGAAATATGCCCAAACAGTAAGGTTAGACTGTGACATTGCAAAAATAGCACCTGAATGCATTACCCATACTCATCACCACACCTATGCCATTAAGCTGGAACGAAATCAAATCGCGCTCATTGGCATTCAGCCGTACCTGGGTTGATGCTGCGCATGAAGACAGCCAAGGCAAGCTGTTCTGGATTGATTTTTTTGAAATATTTGGCATCACCAACAAGCGGGTGGCAACGTTTGAGCATGCGGTTAAAAAGCTCAAAGGGCTGGACGGCGACAGTGCCAAAGTCGATGGTTTTGTCGATCTGTTTTGGCCCGGTATGCTGCTGGTCGAGCAAAAGTCACGTGGCAAAGACCTCGACAAAGCACTGAGCCAAGCGCTGGAATACTTCCCCGGTATACCCGAGCGTGATCTGCCGCAAATTGTCATCGTTTGCGACTTTGCACGCTTTCGCGTCCACAAGCTCGCCACGGGCGAAACCACTGAATTTCTGCTCAAAGACCTGCACAAACACATCAAGCTTTTTGGCTTTGTGGCGGGTTACCGGGCGCAGGTCATCAAGCCGCAAGACCCGGTCAACATCAAGGCAGCCGAACGCATGGGGCGGCTGCATGACGCGCTCAAAGCGTCCAACTACACAGGCCACCCGCTTGAAGTGTTGCTGGTGCGTATTTTGTTTTGCCTGTTTGCCGACGACACAGGTATTTTTCAGCCAGCGCAAGCGTTTCGCACCTACATTGAAGAGCGCACGGCGGCAGACGGCTCTGACGTTGGCCCGCAATTGGCCAAACTGTTTCAGACACTCAATACCGACGAGGCAAAGCGCAGCAAAGCACTCGACGAGCAGGTAGCCGCTTTCCCTTACGTGAACGGCAAGTTGTTTGAAGAGGCTTTGCCCATCGCCGACTTTGACGCCACCATGCGCAATGCCTTGCTGGATGCCTGCGCGCTGGACTGGTCAGCCATCAGCCCGGCTATTTTTGGCAGCCTGTTTCAGTCCATCATGGACGACAAGGCACGCCGCAACCTGGGTGCGCACTACACCAGTGAAGAAAACATCCTCAAGCTCATCAAGCCGCTGTTTTTAGATGACTTGTGGACTGAGTTTGCCAAGGTCAAAAGCAATCGCAACAAGCTCTTTGAGTTTCATAAAAAACTGCGGCTCTTGACGTTTTTTGACCCCGCTTGCGGGTGCGGTAACTTTTTGGTCATCAGCTACCGTGAACTGCGACTGCTGGAACTGGAAGTGCTGCGCGCGTCCAACACCTCAAGCCAGCTAGGCGTTGATATTCATGGCCTGATTGGCATCAACGTAGACCAGTTTTACGGCATTGAGATTGAAGAGTTCCCCGCCCAGATCGCGCAGGTTGCGCTGTGGCTGATGGACCACCAGATGAACCTGCGGGTCAGTGAAGAGTTTGGTCTGTATTTCGCGCGGATACCTTTAAAAACCACGCCGCATATCTTGCATGGCAACGCACTGCAAGTGGACTGGAATGATGTGCTACCTGCTGAGCGGTGCAGCTTTGTTTTGGGGAATCCGCCGTTTGTAGGTGCGAAGTTCATGGACGATACGCAACGCCTGGACACCAGAGCGGTTTTTGCGGGTGTCGACAACGCGGGCCTGCTGGATTTTGTCGCGGCCTGGTATGTCAAAGCCGCCCGCTACATGAAGGTGCCCATGACCGGAATCGCGCCAGTTCGTGCCGCTTTCGTTTCGACCAACAGCATTAGTCAAGGCGAACAAGTCGGCGTTCTTTGGGGTTGGCTCTTGGCTCAAGGCATACATATCAACTTTGCACACCGCACATTTAGCTGGACGAATGAGGCTGCGGGCAAAGCTGCTGTGCATTGCGTGATTGTTGGATTCGGGTTTGAAGACCGTCCCGGCAAAGTCATTTACGAGTATGAAGATATCAAGGGCTTGCCGCACGCCACCCCTGCAAGCAATATCAACCCTTACTTGGTGGATGCGCCCAATATCGTTCTGCCCAGACGCTCCAACCCGATTTGTAACGTGCCTGAAATTGGGATTGGCAACAAGCCGATTGACGATGGCAATTATCTTTTTACCGCTGATGAAAAGCGCGAATTCATAACGCTGGAGCCTGCCAGTAAAAAGTGGTTTCGTCGTTGGCTGGGAGCGGACGAATTCCTCAATGGCTATGAACGGTGGTGTTTGTGGCTGGGTGAATGCCCACCAGATGAATTGCGTGCCATGCCGCACGCCATGAAACGAGTGCAAGCTGTTAAAGAGTTCAGACTTGCGAGTACAAGCATAGGCACCAGGAAGATAGCCAGCACGCCAACGCGCTTTCATGTGGAGAACATACCCCGCCGCCCGTTCTTGATATTGCCCGAAGTTTCATCGGAGCGACGAGCATTCATACCTTTTGGCTTTTGCCCGCCACAAACACTGTGCAGCAATCTGGTCAAACTGGCTCCTAAAGCTACCTTGTTTCACTTTGGTGTGCTGACCAGCACGATGCACAACGCTTGGGTACGCACTACCTGTGGTCGCCTTAAAAGTGACTACCGATATTCCAAAGATATCGTCTATAACAATTTCCCATGGCCCGAGATACAGCCAGAAAAACCTACGGCCCAACAAACGCGGGCGCAAGCAGCCATAGAAACCGCAGCGCAGAACGTACTGGATGCCAGAGCCGAGTTTCCGGATTCATCGCTGGCGGACCTGTATGACCCGCTCTCGATGCCGCCTGCGTTGACCAAGGCGCACCAAAAGCTGGACGCAGCGGTAGACAAAGCCTATGAACTGAGCGGCGGCAAAAAAGCCTACAAGAACGATGCTGAGCGCGTTGCGTATCTTTTCGATCTGTACCAGCGCTACACCAGCCTGCTGCCGATGGACAAAGCAAAACCAGCGCGGCGGCGCAACCCCTAGTCACACACTGCACATGGTGCGCAATTAAGATGCTATCTATTCAGGAGCTGCTTGACGAATTGGTTAAGGGCCGGTTTTGCGTTTGACCAGCGCGTAAACAAACAGCAGGACGATGGCACCCACCACTGAAGCGATGAAGCCAGCCACCTGCCCTTGTTGGTAAAACCCCAGCGCCTTACCGGCGTAGCCCGCCAAAAACGAACCGGCCACGCCCAATATTGCCGTCATGATCCAGCCCAGTTTGTCGTCACCGGGTTTCAGGGCGCGGGCGATCAACCCGACGATCAGCCCGATGAACAGGGTTCCTAAAATTGACATCATGTCCAGCTCCTTGAAATAAATGGGCGTTGAATGGCATTGCAATGTAACCCACACGCGATTGTTACGAGTCCGTAAAGCTGCGTAAATCTGCCAACCATCTGTCCTGCCAGCACGTTGAACAGGGCAGAATGCATCAGCCAAAGGAGTTCTTTATGCCTGTCCATCAGTCCAGTCTGGCCAAACGATGGCACGGATTGCCAATCGCCGTGGTCATCACAAGCCTGCTGGCCAGCCCGTTTGCCGTAGCGCAAATCGATGCAAACAGGGCCGCAGCGTGGCGCGCGACGTCTCGTTTGGGTTATGGGCCTACTGAAATGACAGCGCAAGCGGCACAGCAAAACCCGAAAGCGTGGGCAACCAGCCAGATTGATCTGGCTTATGCCGCCAGCCAGCGCGCACCCTCCATCCCTGCCGACCTGGCACGGTTCAACCAGAGTTTGAACGCCACCGCCAAAGACTTTCGGGCCGAGCGTGAAGCGCGTAAGAAAGCTAAATCGCCCACGCCTGGCACTTTGCCGATGTCCAATGACGGTGCGAATGGTTTTAGCCGCGAGATGACGCAAACAGCTGCCGCCTGGCGGCTGATGTCTTGCAGCGACCCGTCGATCGAAAACCCATTGCTCGCCCGCATGACCGAGTTCTGGTTTAACCACCTGAATGTTTTTGTTGGCAAGGGTCCGGTGCGTCCGTTTGTTGGCCACTATGTGGTGAATGTGATTCGGCCCAACACACTGGGCAAGTTTGAAGACCTGCTGCTGGCCAGTGCCCGCCACCCGGCCATGCTTTTGTACCTGGACCAGGCACAGAGCAATGTGCGGGGATTGAATGAAAACTACGCACGCGAATTGATGGAACTGCACACCCTGGGTGTGGATGCCGGTTACACGCAAACCGACGTGCGCGAACTGGCGCGTATTTTGACGGGCTGGACCGTTGGCCTGCAGCAGGGTGAAGGCTTCAGGTTTGCCGAGCGGCTGCATGACAGCGGGGACAAAACGTTGCTGGGCAGGCGATTTACGTCTGGCGGTATGCGGGAAGGTGAAGACGCGATTCGCATGCTGGCACGCCACCCGGCGACAGCCAAACGCATCGCTAAAAGGCTGGCTGCCACCTTCGTGTCAGACAAGCCGCCGCAGGTTCTGATTGACCAACTGGCTGCTACCTTCACCCGCACCCAGGGCGATATTCGGGCCGTGATGCTGACGCTAGTTGAGTCGCCCGAGTTCTGGAAGACCGACAACACGCTCTTCAAAACGCCACTGGACTTTGCTTGTTCTGCACTGACAGCAGGTGGTGGTGCCAAAGAGCGACGCGAGATTCAGTTGACGCTGGGCTTTTTGGCCTCAGCGGGCCAGCCCCTGCACGGCTGGCAAACACCGGATGGGTACAAAACCGATGCTGCCACCTGGCTGGCACCTGAAGCCCTGACGCGCCGCGCCGACTACGCCATGGCTTTGGGTAACCACATCAATGAGCCGACTTACCTGCAACCGTTTTTAAGTACCGCCAGCCGTGAACGCATTGCGCAAGAGCAACCGGCGACACGCACCGGCTTGATGCTGGCCAGTCCGGACTTCATGCGCAAATAACAGAGGGATTGAACATGCAAACTTCACAACTTTCCCGCCGTCAACTCTTGCTGGCATCTGGTTTGGCATTCGCTGGCAGCACGCCGCGCGTCTGGGCGCAAGCGGCTCCACCAGGCAACAAAGGCACAGGCCGCGTGGTTGTGGTTTTGCTGCGCGGTGCGTACGACGGCTTGTCGGCCTTTGTGCCGTATACCGACGCAGACTACTACGCCAGTCGCCCCAACATTGCCATTGCCACACCTGATGGCACTGACAAAACAGCGCTCAAGCTCGACAACACGTTTGCACTGCACCCTGCCCTGGCGCCTGTGCTGCCGCTGTGGCAACAGGGCGTGTTGAGCTTTGTGCCCAGCGCGGGCTTGCCAGCGCCGAACCGCTCACACTTTGCCGCGCAATACGAGATGGAAATTGGCCAGAGCGGCAAAACCAGTGCAGCACCCGGCTGGTTAAACAAAGCTGCGGATAGCAACAGCAAAGCCGTCACGTCAGCCATCGGGGTCGGCGAGGCCAACCCGGCGATATTGGCCGGTGATGCACAGGTCAAGCTCATCCCACGCGGGCAAGCTGCGGTACGCACAGGCGTGCTGGCCAATGACAAAACCAGGCAGGCGCTGATGGATTTGTATGCTGGCAACGACAAGATCAGTGAAGCCTTCCGCCAAGGTGCTGGCAGCAGAATGCAAAGCGCACAGGAACTGAGCAACGAAAAAATGGAGATGGACGGCAAGCGCATGGGGCCAGCGGTGGACAAGCGACTGGACAAAGACGGCACACCACCTACGACGCAAGCACAAAACGCCCAAATGCTGGCCGCCAGCAATGGCGCATCCGACCCCATTGGCCTGCAACTGGACGCGCAGCACCTGGGCACGCTGATGCGCAACGACCGCCATTTGCGTCTCGGCTTTTTGTCAGCTGGCGGCTGGGACACCCATGCCAACCAGGGCAACGCCACAGGCCAGTTGGCCAACAACCTGGGCAACCTGGGCCGCGCCATTGCGCAGTTGCGGCAAGACTTTTCTGAACCCGGCGATGTGGTGGTGGTGATGAGCGAGTTTGGCCGCACGGCCGTCGAAAACGGCACACGCGGCACCGATCACGGCTTTGGTAACGCGATGTGGCTGGTGGGCAACCGCATCCAGGGTGGCCGCTGGCATGGCCAGTGGTCAGGGTTGGCGCGCGGCAATCTCAATGAGGGGCGCGACTTGCCTGCACATCATGACTACCGGTCTGTTTTGGCACAAGTGTTACGCAGCACATTGGGCATGACAGATTCAGTTCTGGCCAGTGTGTTGCCGGGCAGCAAGTGGGACACACGGCTGGATGGTTTGGTACGCAAGGCTTGACAATACTTTGACGCCATCAACCGGACCAAGGACGGCCAGTTGTCGCGCGACGAAATGATGGCTTACTGCCAAGCCTAAAAGGTCAAGGCAGCGGCTAACCCAAACCCTGTTCCGTATCTGAATAAAAAAGGGCTGCCCGGTGAGCAGCCCTTTTTGAATGAGTAGCTGGGATTATTTTGTTTCAATCGCCATCGGCGCAGACTGGCCACGTGTCTTGTAGAGTGAGAACAACACGCCACCTGCAATCAAACCAAACGTCACGCTGAGTGAAATAACAGGCGGTATCTTGCCAATGATGCCCACCAAGAAAATCTTGGTACCCACGAATACCAGCACCAGAGCCAGCGCGTATTTGAGATAGTGGAAACGGTGCACCATGGCTGCCAAGGCAAAGTAAAGCGCACGCAACCCCAATATAGCGAAGATGTTGCTGGTGTAGACGATGAAGGGGTCACTCGTGATGGCAAAGATAGCAGGCACTGAGTCCACCGCAAACACCAAATCAATGATTTCCACCATCACCAGCGCTAAAAACAGCGGCGTTGCCCAGCGCACGGTCTTGCCCGATACCGGGTCCGGCTTGTAGACAAAAAATGCGTTGCCTTCAATTTCAGGTGTGACACGCATCCGCTTGCGCAAAAACTTGAGCACCGCGTTGTTGCCAATGTCGGGCGTGTGATCCGCCATGATCCACATCTTCACGCCTGTGATCACCAGGAAGACGCCAAACACGTACAGAATCCAGCTGAACTGTGACACCAGTGTTGCACCCAGGCCGATCATGATGGCGCGCAGCACGATCACGCCCAAAATGCCCCAAAACAGCACCCGGTGCTGGTACATGCGGGGAATCGCCAAGTAGGTAAAGATCATGGCGATCACAAACACGTTGTCCATTGACAGCGATTTTTCTATCATGAAGCCCGTCAGGTATTCCATGCCGCTCGTGGCACCCAGGTACCACCACACCCACGCGCCAAACAGCAGCGCGACGCTGATGTAGCCAGCCGACAAAAACAGGCTTTCCTTGACTTCAATTTCTTTGTCGTCCTTGTGCAGGACCCCCAGATCGAAAGCCAGCAACGTGACGACAATGCCGATGAAAAGCAGCCATATCCAGGCGGCTTTGCCCAAAAAGTCAGCATATAAAAATTGAAGCAAGGTATCCACAAAAAACCCTCAAGTTGTTAAATTTATAAAGAAGCAGATCAATCGAAAATATCATTGAGCCATGATTTGCGACGCTTGGGCTGGTAGCCGTATGAGCTCTGCGACCCGTGGATTGGGCGCGAACCAAAGTCGTCAGAGTCAACGAAATCAGGCCTTGACTGAATTGACTGAGGCTGTTGCGTTTGCCCCGCCGCCGCTGCCGCAGGCTGCCCAACCGCAAGCTCGATGAGCTTGTCAAGCTCACCACGGTCCAGCCATACACCGCGACATTGCGGACAATAATCACTCTCGACGCCTTGGCGATCCATCATCACCAGCGTCACGTCAGGGCAAACGGGGCATTTCATATCAGCGTCCTGTGGGTTTTAAATTTATTCGGCAGCGGAAAGACGCATGCTGGAAGATCGTGGGGTGCGGCTGCGCTGCAGATTGTGCAAAAGTGAGCGGGTTGCACGCGTCAGCGCGCTTTGCAGCGCTGTGAACCAGTCTCGGGCAAGTGACGTCACAACCACCGGTTTGCCGCCGTCAGTGATCAGCTCAATCTGGCAACGCTTGTCAATGCCGCCGCGGGGGCCGTTGATGTCTGACAGATGAACGCGAACCCGGGGCGTGAGCCACGCCATCCGCCTGAGCGCCTGGCGCACGCGCCGCTCTGCAAGGGGACGCAGCTCAGCGGCTTGAGGATCGGGGGTTTCAAAAATAACTTGCATGGTTGGCCTTTCGCGTTGGTTAATGGAGCTATAAGAATAGGCTGGCTATTGCTACTTAAAAAGCAGATAATAGAGAAACTTAACTTCTGATTAAACTGATCATGAACACACCTTTCAGCTACCGGCATTTGTATTATTTTTGGGTTGTCGCCAAAGAAGGCGGTATGGCCAAGGCGGCTGACCGGCTTGACATGGCGGTTCAAACCGTCAGCACGCAGGTGCGTGAGCTTGAAAAGTCACTGGGCTATGAGCTGCTCAAGCCTGCGGGCCGCGGTGTGGCATTGACCGACGCAGGCATAGTGGCCATGCACCAAGCCGAGTTGATTTTCCAGTTGGGCGAAAAACTGCCAGACCTGGTGCGTGACGCCATGGGCACGCCTTCGGTACGGCTGGCTGTCGGTATTTCTGAAGGCTTGGCCAAGCTGGCTGTGCGGCAACTGATGCAACCCGTGATGCACACACCCAATTTGCGGCTGATTTGCCAGGAAGATGAGTTTGAAGACTTGCTGGGTGAACTGGCTCTGCACAGGCTGGACGTGGTGCTGGCAGACCGCCCAGCGCCCGTCAACCCAAACCTGAAGGTGTACAGCCACTCGCTGGGTGCGTCAGATTTGTCGTGGTACGCCCCACCGCAATGGCTGGCGGCAGCGCGCAAAGGTTTTCCGCAGTCGCTGGCAAAAATTCCGGTGTTGCTGCCCACATCCAGTGCAGCCGTGCGGCCGCGCATTGACCACTGGTTTGAGCGCCTGGGCATCAAGCCCAATATCGTCGGTGAATTTGAAGACAGCGCCCTGCTCAAAACCTTTGGCGCTGCGGGCATGGGCGTCTTTCCTGCCGCCGATTTGATTCATGACGAACTGATCGAGCGGTACGACGTCAAGCTGCTGGGGGCATGCGACGGCGTGGCAGAGCACTTTTATGCGATTGGCGCGCAGAAAAAAGTGCTGCACCCGCTGGTGCAAAAACTGTTGCCGAAGGCCTAGGAGCCTAGGCGCCGCGCAGCTTTTCAGGCCTGGCAATTTTTTTGAACTTGATCAGTCGCGCCATTTCAATCGCATCCTTTTTGACCTGCCGTTCGGCATCCAGCAACTGCCCTGCCGACAGCCAGCTGGCAAACTCATCTGGCGTTTCCAGCGTGATGCGACCCAGCGCGCTTTGGCGAAACTCGTAGATCACAATTTCGGCCGCTTTTTGCAGGTTGATGCGCCCTTTGGTCAGCACCGCGCCGCGCTTGCGTCCAATGTCTTGCAGTACCGTTTCGTCGGTTGACTCGGCTGTGATGTCAATTTTGTAGCGCTCGATCAGTGCTGCCGGGTATTTTTTGATCAATAAATTCAACAGCTCCAACGCCACTTCTTCTTCACTGAAGGCGTTGCGGCCAATCGCACCGCTGGCGGCCAGGTTGTAGCCACTTTGGGCCACGATGATGCGCGGCCACAGCATGCCGGGCGTGTCCCACAAATAAAAGCCATCGGCCAGCACAATGCGCTGCTCGATTTTGGTGATGCCTGCTTCGTCACCGGTTTTGGTGGCGCGCTTGCCTGTCAGCGTGTTGATCAGGGTGGACTTGCCGACGTTGGGGATACCGCAAATCAGCACCCGCATCGGTTTGACCATGCTACCGCGCAAGGGTGCCAGGGTGTGGCAGGCATCAATCAGTTTGCGGGCTGGTGCGGTTTCGCTCGCATCCAGTTCTATCGCACGGGTGTTGGGCATGGCGTTGTAATGCGCCAGCCACAGCGCTGTGGCTGCAGGGTCGGCCAGGTCCTGCTTGTTCAGCACCTTGAGCGTGGGGCGAGATGCCGTCAGCTCGGCCAGTTTTGGGTTGGCACTTGAGCCGGGCAGTCGCGCATCCAGCAGCTCAATGACCACATCAATTTCTTTGATGCGTTCTTGAATAGCCTTTTGCGTCAGGTACATATGCCCTGGAAACCACTGAATTGCCATTGTTGGGAGTCTTTCGTTGCGTGCACGTATTATCGAGGGCGTCACAAATCATTTTTAGCGCCTGAAAATCCGCACCATGCCACTGCCATCTGCACCGACTCAAAAACCGCTGAACAAAGCAGCGATTCAAGCCAGCAACGAGCTGGCCTTCAAAGGTCTTTTGTGTATTTTGATTGGCTTGGGCGTGCTGCTGTCACCGCGCTTTATTTCATCGCCCGGCATGCAGGGTATCGTGGCCCAGTCCGCACTGGTGGGCTGGTTTGCGTTGGTGCTGGGGCTGGCATTTGTAGGCGTATTTTTGCGCCGCAGATTTGGCTGACACCTGGCTTCAAGTACCAACATGACCCACGCTATTTCTTGCGCTACGCTTTTTCGTTCAGCCGGATTGGCTGCCACTCTTGCACTGGCGAGCGCATATCCGGCAGCCCATGCGACACCAAATGCCTGCGTAGCCTGCGTATTTACGGCAAGTCAACTCAGCAAATTGACAGGTGATCCGCTGCGCGAGCCGGTAATTCGCAAACCAACAGCTCGCTACAGTGTGAACTGTGCTTTTGAGTCGGAAACCCACCGTGGCAAAAAAGTGTTTGTCACAGTTCGCACCGTGGAATCACGCGCTGAATTCGACGCTTTCCGAAGATTAGCCTTTCTGACCAACAAAGACACATTCACCGAGATTAACGGTGCAGGTCAAGCCGCCTTTCTGACGCCGTATGCGATGCGTGCCTGGAACGGTACAAGTGCCTTGTCGATCAAGGGCATGAAAGACCTTTTGTCGCGCGAGATCACCCCGGCTGAGGCCACAGCCATGATGCAGCTCGGTCTGCAGCAACTGCCAATCAAACCCTGAGGCTGTTGGCGCAGTTTTTTGCTGCGCAGTTGTAGCAAGCTGCAGCGTTTTATGCCCGTTCAACCCGCCTTGCCCAGCAAAGCGTTTTTCAGGCCTTTATCTGCCGGCCGTTCTCCCAGCCACATGCGCAGCAGTAGGCTGAACAACTCGGGCTGCGCAAACACATGCCTGTCGGCTCCTAAACGCGCTTTTGCCTGAATATTGATGCTGGTGGAGGCATCAGGCAGCATCGTGATCTGAAAACTGTCGCCCGCAAGCAGCTGCTTTTGTTCGCCCAATATTTCCCCCAGGCTAAACAGCACTGGAATCAATTTTCTCAACTCGTCATCACTGGCATTGGAGACCATGCCGCTGGCCAGCAAATCGCCGAGTTCGGTTGGTTTCACGTCGCGCAGCATGACGACTCGCAATTGCTTGGTGCCTGGGCTACCCATGGCCTGTGCAGGCGTGGCAACTTTTTGATTCAGATACAGCTCTGCGCTGTACAAAGGCGCAGAGGCCAGGTAACGGATGCCTGCACCATTGAGCTGAAGCGTTTGAGCCTGAACCGCAGCGCCGACTGCCAACAGAGCAAACGCCATCGACAAAGGGGCCAGAAAATTCAAAGCGGATTTTTTGAAAGTAAGGTTTGACATAAAGACCTTTCCAGTTAAGAGCAGAAGCGCTCAAGCCACAGGCTAGCACCGGGTAAACCCGAACTCTAGAGAGGCCAGTCAGTCAAGAATGCGTCATCAAAACGTCAGAAGTGTCTTTGTAGGCGTCATGCACCAAATGAGCGCCCAACCTTGCAGCCCACGTTCCTGTCGCGGCCTCTGTCGTGTTTGCCTGAAACGGATGGCCTGGTGCATCATTTGCCAACAATGCACCAAGGTGGTCAGGCAGCCACCGCCAGGCGCCGATGCACGCCAAGCCTGTCAGCAGACACGTACTGTTGTCGATACACCTCAAAAGACATCGAGTCCAGCGACTCGATTTTCTTTTGTTCGGCTATGGACTGCGCAGTTAGCGCCTTGAAGTGGGCAACCTGCTCGCTTGAAAATGGCAGGGCTTCAAACGCAGCGCGGGTTTTTTCCGACTGGGCACGCGCAAATTTGACAAACGAGTTGTCGTGATCCCTGGCCATGGCAGCCAGCACCCTGGCAGACGGCAAGGTTGTGGCATCGTTCAAACCGACCGTCGCTGCCGCCAATGCAGCACTGTAGCTGGACGTACCATGTGCAGCGTCCAGTGCAGCAGCAATCGGCGCGCACTTTGCCACGATCTCATGACCCCAGTCTGTCAACGCTACCTGCTGGCCATCACGCTCCAGCATCAATCCAGGCTCTCGCCCACGCGCTGCGGTACGGTGCTGGTTACGCGCCAGTGCGGCTATTTCTTCAGGCGTGTCAGGTGGGCTGGCGCTTGTCAGACAATGCAGCAAAAACACATCCAGGAAACGCATGGTTTGCGTGGTGATGCCAACAGGCTCAAACGGATCAAGGTCCATCAGGCGTACTTCAATATATTCCACACCGCGATCGCGCAGCGCGTGGAGCGGACGCTCACCCGGGAAAATAACCCGCTTCGGCCGAATCGTGCCGTAAAACTCGTTTTCAATTTGCAGCAGGGTGGTGCCCAGCTGGTTATAGTCGCCGCCTGGATTTTGAATACCCACTTTTTCATAGGCCGGGTAAGGCCGGGTCAACGCCTCTTGCAGCGATGCGGCATAACCTTCCAGACTGTTGTAGCTCACGGCCAGCGACGCCTGTGCGTCACTCTGGTAGCCGAGCCTGCCCATGCGCAGCGATGTACCGTAAGGCATGTACATGGTGCCCTCGCTGAGCTGCTGCAACTCATGCTGGCGACCCGCTACAAAACTTGAACATACCGCTGGCGACGCACCGAACAGGTAAAGCAGTAAAAATGCCTGACGCCTGAAATTGCGAATCTGCGCAAAATACTGCTCACTGCTAACGCCGGGGAAAGACCAGTTGTAGTGAATACCTGAAATGGTTTGCATACGCCGGCCATAGCGGTGGGACAAGCCCAGCCGGTACACGCTTTTGGCGCGACCCACATTGGACGAGCCAAAACGTGCCACGGGAATGGTTTCGTCGGTCGGCAAGCCGCAGGGCATGCTGGACACCCACAGCATTTCGTCGCCCAGCGCCCGCATGGTCTGGTAAGTGAACTGGTGGATGTGCGTCAGCTCGTCAAGGGCGGACTGTGCGCTGGCATGAACCGCAGTCACCAGTTCAACCTGGGACTCGCTGAAGTCGGTGGTGATGTTGGGGTGCGTGAGCGCAGAGCCGAGTGCCACCGGGTGGGGGGTCAACGCCAAAGCGCCACTTGGCTGGGCGCGCAGACTTTCTTTTTCAATGCCGCAGTGCATGCCCAGCAAGCGATCAGGCGATAAAACAACAGCTTGGTCAGCGGTCAGTGCCTGTGAGTGGTTCATTTGTGGGGTTCCCAAATAATTCTTTGTGGGGCTGGAAGTTATCACACACCAGCTGATTGCGCTGAAGACGTCTATTTGCCAGCATCTGGCATGTGCGCCAGAAACATATCGGGCATGAACTTGGTCTTGCAAGTCACTATAAAGACCTACAAAGTACCAAAAGACTCAGAACCAAGAGAAAATAAAAATAATCATGAACACATTGCTTAAAAAATTGTCCGGTTTTCTGGGCCGTGACAACGGCGCGGCAGCGCACAGCTCATTGCCCCACAGCCGCAACTCGCAGCATTCCATGCTGCATGATGGCTCGGAAACTGCAACGCGAGGCCAGTTGGTACAAGTGCTGTTGCGTGACCTGCTGCGCAAAAGTGGCATGCCGCCGGGTTTGGTGCAAGTTAGTGCAACATCCTTTCTGTAATTTCCCCGAGTTG
>JANMIH010000481.1:0-6527 GCA_031375685.1 Polaromonas sp.
GTGGTCTTGCCGTGGTCGACGTGGCCAATCGTGCCGACGTTGACGTGCGGTTTGGTCCGCTCAAATTTGCCTTTTGCCATTTTCCAAACTCCAATAATTTATAGAGAAATAAACACCAAATATCATCACATCTGACCAGCACAGTACAGAGCTGAGCTGTACTAAAACTGGTGCCCATTCCGGGAATCGGACCCGGGACCTCTCCCTTACCAAGGGAGTGCTCTGCCACTGAGCCAAATGGGCTAAAAACTTCTCAGGTCAACTACAGTGCCGCACATGCTCATGGAGCGGGAGACGGGAATCGAACCCGCGTCATTAGCTTGGAAGGCTAGGGTTCTACCATTGAACTACTCCCGCACTCAACAAGGCGCAGCTATCTGGTGGATGAGGCTGGATTCGAACCAGCGTACGCGTTAGCGAGCAGATTTACAGTCTGCCTCCTTTAGCCACTCGGACACCCATCCATTCAAGAGAACCTCGGATTATGCCATGTTTTTATGTCGCAGTGCCAGCTTTTGCCGCGCCTTCAAGCAGAGTGATGTGCTTGACGCCAGTCTCGCGCCACAGAAAAGTGCCCGCAACCAATAAAAGGCAGGGGCGGCCGCAAAGCTGACAAAGGCGAAGGGTGATTGGCCAGCAGAACCTTGTGACGATTTGCGTCAATCAGTTCGCGCTTGCCTTGGGCATGCGCGCCCCAGAGCATAAAAACAACATTTTGTTGATGATCGCAAACATGCCTGATCACGGCATCCGTCAATTGCTCCCACCCCCGCTTGGCGTGACTGGCGGGCTGACCTTCCTCGACTGTCAGGCAGGTGTTGAGCAGCAACACGCCGTTTTCAGCCCACTTGACCAGACTGCCCCCCCGGCACGGGAAAGGCCGGTGGCGGCGTCCCCAAATCACGCTGAATTTCTTTCAAGATGTTGCGCAAGGACGGCGGCAGGGGCGTTCCAGGTGTCACCGAAAACGCCAGTCCCTCCGCTTGCCCTCGGCCATGGTAGGGGTCTTGTCCCAGGATCACAACCCGCACGCGATCGGGCGGCGTCAATTCCAAAGCCCGCAGGGGCTGGGGCGGGTAAATGACCGCGTTTTCGAGCAAGCGCTGATTTAGAAATGTCAACAACGATGCGCCTGTTGCGCTTGCAAAAAAATCGCCAGTCAGACCTTGCCAGCCAGGTGCAACTGGCCACAAGCTTGGGTCAGCTGCCGCCAGCTGACCAGCCAATCCAGGCCGTAAAGCGTCCACGCCTAGTGACCGAAAAGATCGGCCAAAGCAACCCCGGGGTCTTCAGCGCGCATGAAAGCTTCACCCACCAAAAAAGCATGAACCTTGGCGTCTCGCATTCGCTTGACGTCGTGAACTGTTGAAATGCCAGACTCGGTAACGACGACACGACCCTCGGGCACTCGAGCTAAAAGCCCCAGCGTTGTGTCCAACGACACGTCAAAGGTTTTCAGGTTGCGGTTGTTGATGCCAATCAGCGGCGTTTTCAATTTCAAGCCGCGCTCAAGTTCAGCGGCATCATGCACCTCCACCAGCACAGCCATGTCAAGTGCCATCGCCAGCGCTTCCATATCCTTCATCTGCGAATCATCCAGGCAAGCTGCAATCAGCAAAATACAGTCCGCACCCATCACCCGGGACTCGTAAATCTGGTACGGGTCAATCATGAAATCTTTGCGCAACGCCGGCAAACCGCACGAAGCACGCGCCTGCTTGAAATACTCGGCACTGCCCTGAAAAAACTGTTTGTCAGTTAGCACCGACAAACACGCAGCGCCAAACTCAGCATAGCTTTGTGCAATGTCTGCCGGAATAAAGTCAGATCGCAACACGCCTTTGGATGGACTGGCTTTTTTGACTTCAGCAATCACAGCAGGTTTGCCAGCAGCAATCTTGCTGCGAAGCGCACCCACAAAGTCGCGGGTCAGCACGCGAGACTCAGCATCGGCACGCATGGCAGACATCGGTTTTTGTTGCATCAAAGCGGCGACTTCGCCCTGCTTGACGGTGATGATTTTTTCAAGAATGTCAGACATGAATATTATTATCGCCGCGCCTGCCGTCAATAAAAAAGCCCACCGCTTTCGCAGTGGGCTTTTGACTCAGCCTGCGGCTTTCACCGCAACATTAAGCTTGAGGCGATCAAGCGCCTTTGAGATCCGGGTAACGCACATACTCAATCAGCTCTTGCGTCTTTTTGTCTGGGCCTGGTGTCACCAGACTCACCAAAATGACCAGTGCAAAACCCAGCGGTACACCAAATACACCAGCGGAGATAGGCGCAATGCCGAACCACAACTCAATCGGCTTGGTCACATCAAACACGCCACGCAGCCAGACCTGGTTGCTCACCATGTAGTAAATGGTGATGCCCAAGCCGCCGATCATGCCAGCTGCTGCACCCCATTTGGACGCGCGCTTCCAGAAAATACCCAGCACCAGTACCGGGAAGAACGCCGCCGCTGCGAATGAGAACGCTGCAGACACCAGGAACAAAATGTCCGCTGGTTTTTGCGCCGCCACATAAGCCGCTGCCAACGCCACCACCAGCAACAACACTTTGGATATCGTCACCCGGCGTGAGGTGGGTGCATTCGGGTCGATCATTTTGTAATACACGTCATGTGACAGCGCATTTGCAATCGTCAGCAGCAAGCCGTCAGCGGTTGACAGCGCTGCAGCCAGGCCACCAGCAGCTACCAAGCCAGAGATCACGTAAGGCAGGCCACCAATTTCAGGGGTTGCGAGCACCACAATGTCGCCACCGATGCGGATTTCACCCAACTGCAACAGACCATCCTTGTTGATGTCAACGACGCTCAAAAGCGTTGGATCAACCTTGGCCCACTGCGCAATCCAGGCCGGCAGTTTGGTGAACTCGGTGCCCACCAGCACGTTGAAGACCTCATATTTCACCAGCACAGCCAGCGCTGGCGCTGTGAAGTACAGCAGGAAAATGAAGAACAAAGACCAGGTGACCGACTCACGCGCCTGCTTGACGCTTGGCGTGGTGTAGTAACGCATCAGGATGTGCGGCAACGCAGCCGTACCCACCATCAGGCAGAAGATCAACGCCAGGAAATTGCGACGTGATGTGTCGTAAGCGGCAACCGCCTTGGCATCGCCGTTCGGATCACCCGCAAACTGCTGCGCGTGGCGCGGCATACCGCCCAAGGGCGCGGTTCGCGCTTGCGCGGCAGCTCTGGCGGCTGTGTAAGCCTTGGTCGCCGCCGCGGTGTCTTTTGGCAGGCCAGCCAGTGCTTTTTCGGCAGCAGCAACATCCGCAGCGCCAGCATTGGCGGCTTTCAAGTCAGCCACTTTTTTGGTCGCGTCGGCCAGATCAGCAGCCATGGCGGCTGGCACGTCTTTGAGCTTCGCGTCAATGTCGGCCACGCGTTTTTTGTAGATTTCGATGACTTCCAGCTCTTTCGGGTCTTTGAGCAACACGGCTTCGCGTGCGGTGACCTTTTCAAGCTGATAGCCGTAGATGACTTGCGGAACTGGCACGCTGGTCTGTTTGACCGACAGCCACACCACAGGAATCATGTAGGCAATGATCAAAATGATGTACTGCGCCACCTGGGTCCAGGTCACAGCACGCATACCACCCAGGAACGAGCAGACCAAAATACCGCCCAAGCCGACGAAAATACCAACCACAAAGTCAAAACCCGTCAGGCGTGAAGTGATCAGGCCAACGCCGTAAATCTGCGCGACGACGTAAACGAACGAGCACAAGATCGCGGCAAATACGCCCAAAAAGCGCACAAAGTTGCCGCCGTAGCGTTCACCCAAAAAGTCAGGCACTGTGAACTGGCCAAACTTGCGCATGTACGGTGCCAAGAACAGCGCCACCAGGCAGTAGCCGCCCGTCCAGCCCATGATGAAGGCCAAACCGCTGTAGCCCGTCAAATACAGCGTTCCAGCCATGCCGATGAACGACGCAGCAGACATCCAGTCAGCGCCTGTGGCCATGCCGTTGTAAATCGCAGGTACGCGCCGTCCGGCGACGTAGTATTCGTCAGCATCGGTGGTACGGCTCATAACACCGATACCAGCGTAAAGACCTACGGTGGCCAACAAAAAGATAAAACCAATCCAGTTGCGCGGCAAACCCATTTGCTCGGCGATGGCCAGAACAATCACAAACGCCAAAAAGCCGCCTGTGTACCAAGCATAAACTTTGTTGAGTTGCTTTTTAAAGTCTGCGCCTGACTGCGAGCCGCCCGACGGGGTGGTTGAGGGAGAGAGTCCAGCCATGATTATTCCTCCACTTCGGCAACGCCGTGTTCGTTGTCAAGATTGTTCATGTACCTGGCATAAAACCAGATGATCGCCACATAAATGATGAGAGAACCCTGCGCGCCCATCCAGAAGCTGAATGGCCAGCCAAAAAAGTTAAAGCTGAGGTCCCGGGCAAAGTAGCTCACCACGAAGGTCACTACAAACCAGATACTCAACAAAACGGCGGTGAGATTGAGGGTTTTGCTCCAATATCGCCGGTGATTGTCAGTAATTTTCATCATTTGTCTCCATTGTTAAAAGGCTAGGCCACCAACCCTGTTTCGCGTACCAGCTGGTCGGCGACTTTGGGCTCGAATCCGCGCAAGTGCGCAATAACCCTGCGCGCTTCATCGGGTTCTTTGCGATCCACGTGTACTCTGGCCAGGTGGTACCAGCCGTAGGGACTCATGGGTTGCAATTCTGTGTTTTTCTTGAGGGTGGTCACAGCCTCATCCAGTCGCTTTTGATGGATATGAACCAGCGACAGGCCGTACCAGGCCAAATCAAGTTTGGGCGCCAGCTCCAGCGCCTTTTTAAACATCTCTTCGGCCTGCCCAACATGGCCACATTCATTGAGCAGATAACCGTAGTTGTACCAGGCGTGCGCTGATTCGCTGTCCAGCTCGCACAGGCGCTGCATGTCTTTGAGCGCCGCCGTGTTGTCGCCGCGTTGCACGGCCAGCTGCGCGCGACTGGCCAGGGCATAAACATCATCCGGGTTGGCCTGCAACATGGCTTCAAATACTTTGCCAGCCGCCTCACGCTGGCCAACTACCAGCCAGGCCATGGCCTGGTACTTCTGCAAGAGCCAGCCTAATGGTTTCATTATTTGCATCCCTGCATGGCAATGGTCACGCAATGCTCAATCTTGGCCAGCGTGACGGCAATATACAAAACGCCCACGACCAAAAATGCGACCACCGGCACCTGGTGGTCAGCCACCTGTTTGGGTGATATCCAACGTGCGGCAGAGACCCAGGGCTTGTTGACCAGCTGAAAGAGCTGGTAGAAAAGATTGTTACCAGCCTTGGCTCCGGAAACGACCCATAAAACACCCTGCCCAGCCAGTAGCAAGAGGGCAATGTAAAAAACCAACTGAAGGGTGTTGAGGGTAAAAAGCATGAAGGCAAAGATTTGTAAAGTGCCACTGTCGATAACAACCCTTACCGAATTCTTACTTCACGCCACCTTTGGCCTCAAGACTAGGGAAACCCCCATCCTGCCCTTGTTGTAGGCGGGGACTTACACAGGATTTGAGGGCTGGTTTGTCATCTGGACCAATTGCGCAAGCCGTGTTTTGGCAGCGCCAGACGCCAGCGCCGCCCGCGCTTTTTCAACGCCGTCGATCATCGAGCCAGCCACATTGGCCGCATACAGCGCTGCCCCGGCGTTCAAAATCACGATGTCACGCGCCGCACCCGGCTGGTTGCTAAGTACGCCCAGCAACATGGCTTTGGACTCGTCCGGTGTTTCAACCCGCAGCGCCCGGGAGCTGGCCATGGTGAAGCCAAAGTCTTCGGGGTGAATTTCGTACTCGGTGATCTCACCGTTCTTAAGCTCGCCCACCACACTGGCTGCGCCCAGGCTGATTTCGTCCAGCCCGTCTTTGCCATACACCACCAGCGCATGCTCTGCCCCGAGGCGCTGCAAGGCCCGGATTTGAATACCCACCAGGTCGGGGTGAAACACGCCCATCAAAATATTCGGCGCGCTGGCAGGGTTGGTCAGGGGCCCGAGGATGTTGAAGATGGTGCGCACGCCCAGTTCTTTGCGAATCGGCGCGACGGCCTTCATGGCCGGGTGATGGTTAGGCGCAAACCTGAAGCCGATGCCCACCTGCTCAATGCACCGGGCAATCGCCTCTGGCGGCAGATTGATGTTGATACCAAGCGACTCCATCACGTCGGCACTGCCCGACTTGCTGCTGACGCTGCGCCCGCCGTGCTTGCTGACCTTGGCGCCCGCAGCCGCCGCTACAAACATGGAGCAAGTCGAAATATTAAAAGTATGCGAGCCGTCGCCACCCGTGCCCACAATGTCCACCAGATGAGTTTTGTCAGCCACATTCACCTTGGTCGAAAACTCCCGCATGACCTGCGCCGCAGCGGTGATCTCGCCGATGGTCTCCGTCTTCACGCGCAGCCCGGTGATGAGCGACGCCATCATCACCGGCGACATCTCGCCACTCATGATGAGGCGCATCACGTGAAGCATCTCGTCGTGAAAGATCTCGCGGTG
>JANMIH010000548.1:0-3555 GCA_031375685.1 Polaromonas sp.
GGCCGGCCTGAAAAGTCAACCACCACGCGGCTGAGCGCTTCGTCCAACGGCACATAGGCATGACCGTAACGGCGCAAACCCTTTTTATCGCCCACGGCTTTGGCCACCGCCTGCCCGAGCGTGATGCCCACGTCTTCAACGGTATGGTGGCCGTCAATGTGCAGGTCGCCCACACACTGGATGTCGAGATCTATCAGCCCGTGGCGAGCAATCTGGTCCAGCATGTGGTCAAAAAAGCCGATACCGGTTGACAAATTGGCCCGGCCGGTGCCGTCGAGGTTGAGCTTGACAGTGATTTTGGTCTCGGCGGTGTTGCGAGACACCTCGGCGATACGGGGAAAAGGTGTTGCGATTGGGGTATTGGTCATAAAGATTTTTCAAGCGCCGCCAGCATTTGCAGATTTTCATCCGCCGTGCCAACCGTCAGGCGCAAACAATTGACAAGCAGTGGGTGCATTTTAGAAACGTTTTTAACCAGCACGCCCTGGGCCTTCATGCCGTCGAAGGTTTTGCTGCTATCGGCCACGCGGACGAGAATCATGTTGGCATCGCTCTTCCAGCATTTCACGCCCGGTATCTTGCCCAACGTGTCTAAAAGCATAGCGCGCTGCGCAATCAAATCGGCGGCTTGCGCTGCAAACACGTCTTTGTTTTCAAGTGCGAACAACGCGCACTCGCAATTCAGCACACTGATGTTGTACGGTGGCCGTACTTTGTCAATCTCGGCAATCAGCGCCTTTGGCCCCATCATGTAACCCAGCCGCACACCCGCCAGGCCGAATTTGCTGAGCGTGCGCATCAGCAAAACGTGGCTGTGCTGGGCAATGCGGTTGATGTAGCTTTTGCTGGCAAACGGCTGATAAGCCTCGTCCATCACCACCAGGCCGCCCTGCTGGCCGACGGCATGGATGATGTTTTCTATTTGCCCGTCGTCCCACAGATTAGCGGTCGGGTTGTTGGGGTAGGCCAAGTACGTGATGGCAGGCTTGTGTTCAGCAATCGCGGCCAGCATCGCGGCTTCGTCAAGTTCAAAGTCAGGCGTCAATGGCACGCCAATGAACTGCAAGCCCTGTAACTGCGCACTCATGGCGTACATGACAAAGCCGGGCAGTGGCGACAAGATCGAGGCTCCCGGCACATCACAAGCCAGCGCCAGCAGCGAGATCAACTCATCAGACCCATTGCCCAGCATGATGTCAAAACCCTCGGGCATCTGTGCATAGTCAGCCAGTGCAGAGCGCAAGGCGTTCACACGGCTGTCTGGGTAACGGTTAAACGCCAGCGCCCCCAGCCGCTGACCGAGGTGCGCTTGCAGCGCAGCAGGCAAACGGTGCGGGTTCTCCATCGCATCTAACTTGACCATGCCATTCGAGTCTTGTACGGCGTAGGCGTGCATGGACTGGATGTCCTGGCGGATGCGGGTCTTGATGAGTGGGTTCAATTTTTCGTCGTTCATGGAGTCAGTGATGAAGTTTGAGCGTCATAGCCTATTGTCAGACCGTTAGCGCCAACACGCATTCAACCGCCCTTAACCACTGCTGATCCGCCAGGCGTTGCGTATTGTCCAGACTGGCAGTACATAAGACAAATCCATTGAAACAGAAGTAATACTTTGTGCAATGCCGTCCTTGGCAAAATTTCTTAGCGTTGTGACTCAAATCTTCAAGGACAGGTTCATTTACGCAGTTAAGTCAGAGGCTGAAAACTATAAAAGGCGCATTTCGGCTGCGCGTGCATGCGCCTGCAAACCTTCGCCATAAGCCAGCTCCGCTGCAATCTTGCCCAGCACCTGCGCACCTTGCTCGCTGACTTCAATGATGCTGCTGCGCTTTTGAAAGTCGTACACGCCCAGCGGGCTGGAAAACCGTGCGGTGCCACTGGTGGGCAGCACGTGGTTGGGGCCGGCGCAATAGTCGCCCAAACTTTCGCTGGTGTAAGCACCCAGAAAAATCGCGCCTGCGTGTTTGAGCAGCGGCTCCCACTGGTGCGGGTCACGACTGCTGACTTCCAGATGCTCGGGCGCAATGCGGTTGCTGATGTCGCAGGCTTCCTGCATGCTGCGCGTCAGGATCAAAGCACCGCGGTCCGTCAGTGACTTGGCGATGATGGCGGCTCTGGGGAGGGTGGGCAGCAGGCGGTTGATGGCTTCTTGCACGGCATCAATGTAGGCTGCATCAGGGCACAGCAAAATGCTTTGCGCCAGCTCGTCATGCTCGGCCTGGCTGAACAAGTCCATCGCCACCCAGTCGGCGGGCGTGGTGCCATCGGCCAGTACCAAAATTTCTGATGGCCCGGCGATCATGTCGATGCCGACCATGCCGAACACGTGCTTTTTGGCGCTGGCCACGTAGGCGTTACCAGGGCCCGTGATTTTGTCAACCTTCGGCACGGTTTGCGTTCCGTAAGCCAGCGCGGCCACGGCTTGCGCGCCACCAATCGTGAAGGCGCGAGTCACACCCGCAACGTAGGCCGCAGCCAGAACCAGTGCATTCTTTTCACCCTTGGGGGTGGGGACGACCATGATGATTTCGCCCACACCCGCCACGTGCGCAGGAATCGCATTCATCAACACCGATGATGGGTAGGCAGCTTTGCCGCCCGGGACGTAAATACCGACACGATCAAGGGGCGTGACCTTTTGACCCAGAAGGCAGCCGTGTTCATCGCGGAAGCTCCAGCTTTCGCCGTTGGCTTTCTTTTGTGCCTCATGGTACGTGCGTACGCGCTGGGCGGCGGCAACCAGCGCATCACGCTGAGCAGCGGGCAGGGTGTCAAACGCGGCCTTGAGTTCGACCTGGGTCAATTCAAGCGCGCTCATGGCAGCAACTTCAAGTCCGTCAAAACGCGCGGTGTAGTCCAGTACCGCTGCATCGCCACGCTTATGCACATCAGCAAGGATGTCGGCGACGCGCTTCTCGATAGCGGCATCGGTCGCCGCAGACCAATGCAGCCGCGCCTGAAATTCAGCCTCAAAGGTGCCTGAAGCAGTTGAAAGACGGGCGGGAGCAGCTACCAATGTCATAGCATTCAATTAAGATTTATGTTTACTTTTTAAGAGCCAAATCAAACGCATCAATGATCTTGCGAATTGACGCCTGCTTGAGTTTCAGTGCGGTCTGGTTCACCACCAGGTGCGAGCTGATGTCCATGATGCGTTCAACCTCCACCAGATGGTTGGCCTTGAGGGTGTTTCCTGTTGAGACCAAATCCACAATCGCATCGGCCAACCCAGTCAGCGGAGCCAACTCCATACTGCCGTAAAGTTTGATCAGGTCAACGTGAACGCCTTTGGACGCGAAAAAGTCGCGCGCAATCGCTACGTACTTGGTGGCGACTGTCATGCGTGAGCCTTGGCGCATCGCGGCTGAATAATCAAACCCCTCACGTACCGCCACGCTGATGCGGCACTTGGCGATTTGCAGATCTAACGGTTGATATAAACCTTGCGTGCCTGACTCCAGCAGCGTGTCTTTGCCCACCACACCCATGTCTGCACCGCCGTATTGGACATAAGTGGGTACGTCAGTGGCACGCACCAGCAGCACGCGCACGTCG
>JANMIH010000038.1:0-3242 GCA_031375685.1 Polaromonas sp.
GCCAGCGGGTTGCGAAACAGCCCCTGCATGAGCGCACCCGACAAACCCAGCGCCGCACCCGCTGCCACACCCAGTAACAGGCGCGGCAGACGAATGTTCATGAACACCATGTGCTGGGGCGAGGCTTCAGCAGAGCCCCGAATGGCGTCCCACACCACATTGAACAACTGCAAAGGGCTGATGGCGTAAGCGCCCCGAGCGCTGGCAGCGATGAAGCTGACAGCAAGCAAAGCCACGCCAGCCGACAGCACCCATCTGGCAGACGGTCTGGCTTGAAGCAGCATCACGCGGCTGCCCTGCCCACGGCCTTGAAGACCTGGCTGTGCAAGTCACTGACTGCTTGCGGCAGTCGCGGCCCAAAGCCGATCAAATACAGCGCATCAAGCGCCACCAGGCTGCGTTTTTTATAGGCAGGTGTCAGGTCTAACCCGGTTTTGGCCCAAAACTTGTCCACGCCGCCAGACGCATCAATGCCTTGGGTGGTGGTGATGATGACGTCTGGCGCAGCCACCACCATGGCTTCAGCCGTCATGGGGCGGTAGCCGCTGTAACTCGCGGGCTGGCCGGGGCTGGCCATCACGTTGTCCAGGCCCGCAAACGTCATCATGGCGTGGGCGGCGGTTTTGTCGCCAGATACCGATGCGTTGGTGGTGTGCGACAGGATAAAAATCACACGCGGCGGTTTTGTACCCTGCCCACCTGCTTTGGCAACCAGAGCCTGCACACCAGTCCACTGCGCATCAAGCTTGGCTTGCAAGGCAATTGCCTCAGCAGGTCGTGCCGTAGCGCGCCCAACTGCCGCAACTTTGCGCTGTACTTCGGCCCACGAATGGTCTGCCTCTACCAGTTCCACCCTGACACCCGCAGAACGAATCTGATCCAGCACCACAGGCGGCCCCGCTTCGGTCGTACCAATCACGGCGTCAGGCTTGAGCGACATCAGCCCTTCCGCCGACAACTGGCGCTGGTAGCCCACCTTGGCGGTTTGCAGGGCTGCAGCGGGGAAAAGACTGGTGGTGTCGGTACCCACCAGCTGCTTTTCAGCGCCCAGCGCGTAGACGATTTCGGTCGTAGATCCGCTGACGGAGACGATTCGGGGCAGTTTGTTCGGTTGCGGGCTCTGCGCCAACGCAGCAGGCGCACACCACCCGAAGCCGCCTGAAACCAGTGGCAGTGAGAAAAGATGTAACGAGCGCGCCAGTACGTTGCGGCGGGAGGCTTGGGTTGGAGCTGCGATTTTCATGAGATCTAGTCGCTTTCATGGCTACGATTCGATCGTGCCGAGAGGGTTGAAGCCAGGTGTGTTTTGACCAATGCGCCACAACACGCCTGATGGGTCAGTCAGTACAAAGTCCAGCATGCCCCAGGGCTGGTGTGTCGGTGGTTTGATGTCAATGCTGTAGGTTTTTGCAAAAGCGGTTTGCTCCAGCCGCATCCACCAGGCTTGCACGTCTTCAACCTGCAAATGCATCATGAAGTTGTCGGCATGCGTTTTCACGTAAAAGTTCTGCAGCAAAAAGCTGCAGTTGCCATGGTAAAAGTAGGCAGTGTCTGCCGTATCGGAAGCCAGCGTAAAGCCCAAGTCTTGGTAGAAACGCTTGGACAGATCATAGTCTTTGGCGGGCACAAACGCCTTGATCTCTTGAACCGTAAAGTTGCTCACGCCGCACTCACCTCAAGGCGCGGCAACCGCGCGGCGATGTCGCGCCAAGCTTGCTGCTCGGGTATACCGGGTTTGCGGCTGCCGAAAAACATGGCCATCAAGTCACCGTTGCCATCGAAAATTTCAACCGACGTCACCACACCGTCGTCAGTAGGTTTTTGCACAATCCACGCGTTTTGAATCATGTCTTCACGCAGGTGCAAGTTGAAACCTGCGTCCAGCACATTAATCCACTGGGCGGTAGGCGTCACCATCGGCTCAATGCGTTTAACCGGCCCGCTGTGAATTTGAATACAACCGCTACTGCTGACAAAGACCATGATGGAGGTGCCGTCGATGGCGGCTTCGTCGAGCAAGCGGCGCACCACTTCGGGCTTGGCACGCTGGGTAAAGCGCCCTTCCACCAGCCTGAAGGCCTGCTGGCGCTCTGCGCCAAACTTGATGATCAGGCCAAACATCTGGTGGGTATCGGTCATTTCGCTCCAGGCTTGGGTAAACCCCGCCGCGTCCAGCTCGGCATCAGGGGTGACAGCCGCTTTGACAGGTGCGGATGTAAACAGGGCTTCTTTGTCACCGTCAGTGAACTGGTCAACGATGTCATTAAAAACATCGCGGTCAGTTTCTGGCCGTACGAAAATCTTGTGGATCGCCATGCCATACGCGTCAAAAAACTGCAGACTTTGCGTGGGCGGGTTGCCGGGCAAGTTGGCAGGCTCATAAACCGCAAAACCTGCATGCCAACGGCTAAAAAATAAACGCAAATCAATCTCGTGCCCTAGCGCCAGCCCCATGTGGCCTGTAGCGGTGATGTTTTGGTAAATACCAGTTTTTTCATGCACAGTGGACTCATTGCGCGTGAGCGCCATGACCGGGCCACACAGTTCGAGCGCTTGCAGCAGCTCTACCCACGGGCCTTTGAGCGGTGTCGCTTTGAGCGCGTAGTCGTGTACGCCAGCATGGGCGGCAATGGCCGCACCTTCGCTGACTTTTAAGCTTTCAGCCGCGTCTTTGGCTCGCTTGCCACTTGTGCGGGCTATGCTGAAACGCTCGCGCAACACAGCTCTGTCCAAGTCGTCGCGTAATGCAAAGCCATGCTGGGGGGTGGCTGATTTTTCAACCATGGCTTGTAGGACTGCGCTCATTGAATCGTCTCCGGTGTCGTGTGCCAATTGGCACGGTGATGAAGTGCTTTGCCGAGTTGCTCACGTGTAAAAGCCTCATGGTCCGCTGCTGAAGGCACAGCTTGCACCGCCGCTGACATTGACTTCACAAGATCAGTCTGAATGATCTCAACCCACTGCTGGTAGAGTTTTTTGGCGACTGTGCGCAAACTGTCAGATATGTGCGGATGACCTGACAGCGTATGCAGATTGACAGCCGCTTTTCTAGCCATCATGTCGCGGTGTTGCGCGCAGCCACAACGTGCGTGCCCCGTCATCAGTGCCAGCGTTCCTGCCAGCAGCGCTTCGGCGCAGGGCATGACGAACTCAAGCTCACCGTCTTCAGCGCAGGCGGGGTTAGTATGTTCAATCATTTGCATCTCCGCTTGGTTTTAAAACTCGGTCACCAGGGACACATT
>JANMIH010000065.1:0-1999 GCA_031375685.1 Polaromonas sp.
GTGATTTGGGAAGCCCAGTTTGGCGACTTTGCCAACGGTGCGCAAGTGGTGATTGACCAGTTCATCGCATCCGGTGAGGTCAAATGGGGTCGCGTCAACGGCATCACTTTAATGCTGCCGCACGGCTATGAAGGCCAGGGCCCGGAGCACTCGTCGGCGCGGCTTGAGCGCTTTATGCAGTTGTCAGCCGACACCAACATGCAGGTGGTGCAGCCGACAACAGCCAGCCAGATCTTCCACATTTTGCGCCGCCAGATGGTGCGCAATTTGCGCAAGCCGCTGATCATCATGACGCCCAAATCGCTGCTGCGTGCCAAAGATGCAGCGTCGCCACTGAGCGAATTCACCAAGGGTAACTTTCAAACCGTGATTCCTGAAAACAAGGATTTGAAAGCCGACAAGGTCAAGCGCATCGTCGCCTGCTCTGGCAAGGTGTACTACGACCTGGTGCGCAAACGCGAAGAAAAGGGCCATGATGATGTGGCGCTGATCCGTGTGGAGCAGCTCTACCCCTTCCCGCACAAGGCGTTTGCCACTGAGCTGAAAAAGTACCCCAACGCGACTGACATCGTGTGGTGCCAGGACGAGCCGCAAAACCAGGGGGCCTGGTTCTTTGTGCAGCACTACATTCACGAGAACATGCTTGAGGGTCAAAAGCTGGGCTATTCAGGCCGCGCTGCTTCTGCATCACCTGCGGCAGGTTATTCACATCTGCACCAGGAACAGCAAAAGGTGCTGGTTGACGGTGCGTTTGCCAAGCTCAAGGGTTTTGTGCTGACCAAATGAGTCACGACCTTTAACTCCACATTCAAATAAATACCCTCGAAAGAATCCAAATGGCTATCGTAGAAGTCAAAGTCCCCCAGTTGTCCGAGTCCGTGGCCGAAGCCACCATGCTGCAATGGAAAAAGAAGGTCGGTGATGCGATCACCATCGACGAAATCCTGATTGAAATCGAAACCGACAAGGTTGTGCTTGAAGTTCCCGCCCCAGCAGCAGGCGTGCTGGTTGAGTTGGTGGTGGCTGACGGCGGCACGGTGGCTGCCGAGCAGGTGATTGCACGCATAGATACCGAGGCAACGGCGGGTGCTGCAGCGCCTGCCAGCAAGCCCGCTGCTGCTGTTGCAACGGCCGTTGCTTCTGCACCAGCCGCAGCCACTGGTGGTGCCATGGCTGGCGTTGCCATGCCAGCCGCAGCCAAGCTGATGGCCGACAACAACATGGCCGCTGGCAGTGTTGAAGGTTCAGGTAAAGACGGACGCGTGACCAAAGGTGATGTTTTGGGTGCAGTCGCTGCACCTAAACCAGTCGCTGTCAGTGCCATGCCAGCACCAGCGCCAGTCGCTAAATTGCCACAAGTTGCAGCGCCTTCCCTCGCCAATGATTTGGGTGACCGACCCGAGCAGCGCGTCCCCATGAGCCGCCTGCGCGCCCGGATTGCCGAGCGCCTGCTGCAATCGCAATCGACCAACGCCATCCTGACCACGTTCAACGAAGTCAACATGGCCCCGGTCATGGACATGCGCAAACGCATGCAGGAAAAGTTTGAAAAAGAACACGGCGTCAAGCTCGGGTTCATGAGCTTTTTCGTCAAGGCGGCCGTGCATGCACTGAAAAAATTCCCGCTGCTCAATGCCTCTGTTGACGGCAACGACATCATCTACCACGGCTACTTTGACATTGGCATTGCTGTTGGTTCACCACGCGGCCTGGTGGTGCCGATCTTGCGCAATGCTGACCAGATGAGCTTTGCCCAGATCGAAAAGAAGATTGCTGAATATGGCGTGAAAGCACGTGACGGCAAGCTGGGCATTGAAGAAATGACCGGCGGCACCTTCTCCATCAGCAACGGCGGCACCTTTGGCTCCATGCTGTCCACCCCCATCATCAACCCGCCGCAGTCAGCGATTTTGGGCGTACACGCCACCAAAGACCGGGCCGTGGTTGAAAACGGTGTGGTCGTGGTGCGCCCCATGAATTACTTTGCCATGAGCTATGA
>JANMIH010000126.1:0-19950 GCA_031375685.1 Polaromonas sp.
GCTCCATGCAGGCCTGCCGGCGGCGGGTAATGCATGGGTACATGCACGACCGGGGGTGCCTCCGGCGGCCCGGCAGGGGCCTGTTTTTAAGATACCCCAAAACCAACTCGGGGAAATTACAGAAAGGATGTTGCACTAACGAAGAAGACGGTGAAAGGCAAAAGTAAAGCGAGCAACAAGCGCATTGATTCCTCCTTGAAATCTTTTTGTTAGCCATTAGTGGCGAACACAAGGGTTGAGAATATACCAATTTGCCCTTCTGAGTGGACATTGATCACCTCGCTGCTGGACACCTGTTTACCCTGTATGTTGATCAGTCGCGGGGGCGCTGGGGGTGGCAGCAAGCGTCAGTTGCCCCTCTGTCTGCGTTCGCCGACCGTACGCTGATGATCGCTGAAAATGCAGCTCAGTGGATTCAGGCTGGGGTTTGAAATGCGAACGATTGCTATGATTTGACGCAGCAAGCGTTGATCAAACGGGAGTAAATCATGGCTAACAAGACGGTTGAAATTGAACTGACTGAAACCGAGGCAGGTTACCGCCGTGCGCTTAAACAGGTGTCATATTTCTTTGACCACCCACCCGCAGCAGGCTGGGCGCTTGAAGCGAAGTTTAAGCTGTTGATGATGATGGTCGAGCGCTTTGAGGCCGAACACTTTGTCGTGAAGTCGCCAGACCCGGTGGCAGCGATTGAGTTCGCCATCGAGCAACGCGGGTTCTTGTCCAGCGCCATGACCACTTGATGACCACCCGATGACCACCCTCACCCTGAACGAAATCCGCATCCGCGCAGCTGCATTCGCCAAAGACTTCAGTGACGCCAGCCGCGAAAACGCTGAATCGCAAATTTTTTGGCACGAGTTTTTTCAGGTCTTTGGCCTGCCCAAGCGCCGCGTGGTGAGCTTTGAAAAAAACGTGCAAAAGCTGGGCAACAAAGCTGGGCGTATTGACGTATTTTGGCCCGGTACGCTGCTGATAGAGCAAAAGTCACGCGGCAAAGACCTCAACGCCGCGTTTACCCAGGGCAATGACTACTTTCACGGCCTGACGAATGACGAGCTGCCGCACTACGTCATCGTTAGTGACTTTGCGCGCATTCGCCTGGTCGATGTCGACGGCGACCAAGCGCCTTTGGAGTTTGATTTAAAAGACCTGCCAACGCACATTGAGCGCTTTGGCTTTATTGCCGGGTACGAGCCGCGCCAGCAGCGTGAAGACGTGCCGCTGAACCAGCGCGCAGTTGACACACTGGGCGAGCTGCACGACTTGCTCAAAGCCGACGGCTTTAACGGCCACCGGCTTGAAGTGCTGCTGGTACGGCTGTTGTTTTGCCTGTTTGCGGATGACACTGGTATTTTTACGCCCAAAGGCGCGTTTGAAGACTTGGTGGCATTGAGCAAGCCAGACGGCAGCGACCTGGGCGCCACGCTGTCGCGCCTGTTTGGCGTGCTCAATACAAAAACCGAAGACCGCCAAAAGTCGTTGGACGAAAAGTTTGACGCCTTCCCCTACGTCAACGGCCGCTTGTACGCAGACAAACACGACATACCTGAGTTTTCAAGCGCCATGCGTGCCAAGCTGCTGGCCTGCTGCGGCATTGCCTGGGGCGCGATATCGCCCGCCGTGTTTGGTGCGATGTTTCAAAAAATCATCAGCCTGGAGCCCGGTGACCGCCGCCGCCAGATGGGCGCGCACTACACCAGCGAGGCTAACATCCTCAAGCTCATCAAGCCGCTGTTTTTAGACGAGCTGGAGGCCGAGTTTGAAAAAGTCAAACGCCACAAAAACCAGTTGTTCGAGTTTCAAAAAAAGCTACGCCACCTGGTGTTTTTAGACCCAGCCTGCGGCTGCGGCAATTTTTTGGTCATCACTTACCGCGAGCTGCGCCGCCTGGAGCTGCGCGTGCTACAAGCCGCCACATCGTTTGGCAGCATCACGCGTGAGGTGTTTGAGCAAACGGGCGTGAACGTTGACCAGTTTTACGGCATGGAGGTTGAAGACTTTCCCGCCCAGATTGCGCAAGTCGCCATGTGGCTGGTGGACCACCAGATGAACCTGGAGGCAGGCCAGTTTTTTGGCGACTGGATCAAACGCATACCGCTGGACAAGTCAGCAGAAATTCGCCACGGCAATGCCTTGAGAATTGAATGGGCAGACTTTTGCCCGCCGGGCAAGCTGAACTACATCTTGGGTAACCCGCCGTTTATTGGCTACAGCTACCAAACGGCTGATCAAAAAGAAGACTTGGCATTCGTCACCAAAGGCATTCAAGGCGTGGGTGTGCTGGACTATGTTTGCGGCTGGTACTTGAAAGCTGCGCAATATGTATCAGGCAGCCAGGTGGGTGAGGCCAGCCGTGACCGCAAAGCGTTTGCAGACGTTGCCTTTGCCGCAGGCAAGGCCAAGACGCGCAAAAAACCTGTCGATGCTGCAATGGACGACATGTTTGTCAGCTTTGACAAGCAGGACGCTGCCAACCGAAAGCAAGTGCGCTGCGCCTTTGTGTCCACCAACAGCATCACGCAGGGTGAACAGGTCGGCGTGCTGTGGGGTGAAATGCTGCGCATGGGAATGGAGATTGACTTTGCCCACCGCACCTTTCAGTGGAGCAACGACGCACCGGGCAAGGCGGCGGTGCATTGCGTGATTGTGGGGTTTGGGGCGACAAGTGCGCGCAGCAAACAGCTTTGGTCGTATGCCGATGTGAAGGCTGACGCTGATGGCGTAGCCGTTGCGCAAATTAACCCGTATCTGGTGGATGCGCCGATTGCGCTGATACAGAAACGGCGCGGGCCGATTTGCGCTGTGCCTGAAATGATCAAAAGCAGCCAGCCAACTGATGGCGGTCATCTCTTGCTTTCTGATGAAGAAAAGACCGAGCTGCTTATTCAAGAGCCCGACGCTGCCCAATGGTTACGTCCGTTTTTAGGTGCCGAGGAGTTTTTGCACGGCATCAACCGCTGGTGTTTGTGGCTTAAAGACTGCCCGCCCAATGAGCTGTCAAAACTCAAGCTGGTTAAAGCCCGCGTTCAGAAAGTGCGTGAGATGCGAATGGCCAGCGCCAAAGTACCGACTCAAAAACTGGCTGCAACGCCCACCTTGTTTGGCGAGGACAGACAGCCTGAGACTGATTACTTGCTAGTGCCCAGCGTGTCATCCGAGCGCAGGAACTATGTGCCGATTGGCTTTTTGCGCGACACGGTTGCGAGTAATTTGGTGTTTGCCATCCCCAACGCCCAACTCTTTCACTTCGCCATCCTGTGCAGCCACATGCACATGGCCTGGATGCGTTACGTCTGCGGGCGGCTTGAAAGCCGCTATCGCTACTCCAACACCATCGTCTACAACAACTTTCCGTGGCCCAATATCGTCAATTCACTGCCAAAAACACCATCAAATGTGCCTCCAGCCCAATCAATACGGGCGCAAGAAGCTCCTGAGAACATAGCATCCAACAAGCTTGAAGCGGCCAACGCCAAACTGATCGCCAAGATAGAAGCTGCCGCCCAAGCCGTGCTGGATGCCCGTGCCACCCATCAGCAGCCGGGTGCGTTTTCTACACTCGCCCAACTCTACGACCCGACCACCATGCCCGCCAACCTGGCCAAAGCCCATGCCGCGCTGGATAAAGCGGTGGACGCTGCCTACAAAGAAGACGGCGGCGCAGCCAGTTACGCCAATGACGGCGAACGGGTGGCTTTTCTTTTTAAACGCTACGCAGCGCTGACGAGTTTGGTCTAGCCGACGCGGGAAAGTCCCAATGCATTGCCTGGTGCGCTGGCTATAGTGGGGGTATTGCCAAAAGCCTGCGGGCTTTGTGCGCAAGAAGCCGAGGAGACACCATTCCATCACAAGCCGTCTGGCGCGCCACAAGGTGCATGACGGCCACAAGGCGCTGGCAACCCCAGCGCCTTTTTTTGCCTGAAAGCACCCAAAACAGGCATCTCAAATAGCCACGAACCCATAAAAACGCGCGCAAGCAGCTCCTGAAAATATAGCGTCTGTTTGTTCTTTCTGAATGCGACAATCAGCCTGATGGAATTGTTGATTGTCACGCTGGCCTCGCTGCTGGCTGGTTTTGTGGATGCGATTGTGGGCGGTGGCGGGCTGATTTTGCTGCCCGCGCTGTTCACCGTTTTCCCAACTGCGCCGCCTGCCACCCTGTTTGGCACCAACAAAGTGGCCTCGGTTTGGGGCACGGCGGCTGCGGCTGTGCAGTACGCCAAGCGGGTGGACATGCGCTGGGGGACCTTGTTGCCCGCCGCTGGCGCGGGTTTTGCAGGCTCATTGGGCGGGGCCTGGCTGGTGACGATGGTGTCGTCCGGTTATTTGCGCAAGGCTCTGCCGTTCGTGCTGCTGGCGGTGCTGGTCTACACACTGGTCAAAAAAGACATGGGCCATACCCACGCGCCGCGTTACAGCGGCCACACCGAGACAGCCGTGGCTTGCTGCATTGGCGGGGTGCTGGGGTTTTACGACGGCTTTTTTGGGCCAGGTACCGGCAGCTTTTTCGTATTTTTATTTGTACGCTGGCTGGGGTATGACTTTTTGAATGCCTCGGCATCGGCCAAGCTGCTGAACACGGCCACCAATCTGGCGGCGCTGGGTTTGTTTGCCTACAAGGGCCATGTGTGGTGGCACTTTGCATTGGCAATGGCCATCGCCAATGTGGTGGGCAGCCTGCTGGGCACGCGGCTGGCGCTCAAGCATGGTTCGGGCTTTGTGCGGGTGGTGTTTCTATTTGTGGTCAGCGTGCTGATTTTAAAAACCGGGTTTGATGGGTTTTTTAAATAACCCTGCAGACAATAACCCAGCCGACATTCACGGACTTGTTTTTGCGGCCACTTTGACAACCTTGGCAACAGGCACGGCAGCGGCAGCGGTGGCCGCATTGGTGGCAGGTGCAGGCTTGCCCACAGGCACGAGTCCCGCCACACTGGCACCACCGGCGATAGCGGGCAAAAGATTGGTCATGTCAGCCGCATTGCGCGGTTTGCCAATCGGCGCACCGGCTTGGCCGAGCTTGACGGCAGCCATGTCTTCTTCACTCGGGTACTGGCCCAGCAACAGATAGTCAAATGCGCGTCTGGCCAGTGGTGCAGCCGCAGCGGAGCCCCAACCCGCGTTTTCAACAATCACGGCAATGGCAATTTTGGGGTCATCAGCGGGTGCCATGGCAACGTACAGCGAGTGGTCGCGCTGCGATTCTTCCAGTTTGGCGCTGTTGTATTTGGTATTGGCCGCCAACGCCACGGCTTGGGCTGTGCCGGTTTTGCCGCCGCTCAAATACCCGGCGCCTGCAAACACTTTGGCCGATGTGCCGCCCTGCGTGACGCCGACCAGGCCATTGCGAATCACAGCCACATGCTCGGGGTTGTAGCCCAGGTTGTCTGGCGCCGCCAGCGGCAAGGGCTTCATGCTGCGGGTAACGGAATCTTGTGTGCCAATCACCAGACGCGGTTTGTACTTGATACCGTTGTTGACGAGTGCTGCGGTGGCTTGCGCCAACTGGAGCATGGTAAAGCTGTTGTAGCCTTGGCCGATACCAATAGAGATTGTTTCACCGGCAAACCATTTTTTGGCTTCCGGTTTTTTAAAGTACTGCCGTTTCCAGTCCTGGCTTGGCAAAATGCCGCGTACTTCACCATGGATGTCAATACCCGTGATCTGGCCAAAGCCCAAAGGCTTCATGAAGTCGTGAATCGCATCCACACCCATCTCATTGGCCAGCGAGTAGTAGTACACGTTGCTGGACTCGACGATGGAACGGTGCATGTCCATGATGCCGCCTTTTTCATTTTCAGGGCTGCCAAAACGCCGCCCGCCAAACATGAAAAACCCAGGGTCATTGATGAGTGTGGTGGCCGCGCGTTTGCCGGTGTGCAGCGCTGCCATCGCCATGAAGGGCTTGTAAGTTGAGCCTGGCGGGTAGGTGCCGCGCAGCGCCCGGTTCAGCAGCGGCTTGTCTGGCGATTCATTCAGCGCTTGCCAACTCTCGGTGTCAATGCCGTCCACAAACAAGTTCGGGTCAAACGTAGGCTTGCTGACAAAGGCCAGCACATCGCCGGTTTTGGGGTCAATGGCCACCAATGCGCCGCGCCGGTCGCCAAACATCTCCTCGACCAGATGCTGCAGCTTGATGTCAATTGACAGCAGGACGGTGTCGCCCGGCGTGGCGGGGCTGGTGGCCAGCTTGCGCACCGCGCGGCCACCGGCGGATGTTTCGACCTTATCAACGCCAGTGGTGCCATGCAGTTGCTGCTCAAAGCTCTGCTCGACGCCCAGCTTGCCAATGTAGTCCGTACCGCGGTAATTGCCTTCGTTGTCGCTGTCGTCTATGGCTTCTTTTTCTTGCGCATTGATACGGCCAATGTAGCCCACCACGTGGCTGCCGAGCTCACCATAAGGGTAACTGCGAAACAGCCGCGCCTTGATGTCCACCCCCGGAAAACGAAACCGCTGTGCTGCAAACCGGGCGACTTCTTCGTCTGTCAGGCGCGTGCGAATGGGCAGGGACTCAAAATTTTTGGACTCTTCACGCAGGCGCTTGAAGCGGCGCTTGTCACGCGGCTGGATGTCAAGCACGGTGCTGAGCGCTGCAATCGTATCCTCAAGGTTGCCTGCTTTGGAGGGCGTGATCTCCAGCGTATAGGCTGAATAGTTGGTGGCCAGCACCACGCCGTTGCGGTCCAGTATCAAGCCCCGATTGGGCACGATGGGCACGACAGCGGTACGGTTGCTTTCAGCTTGCTCGTCAAGATCCGCATGGCGATAGACCTGCAAATACACCAGACGCGACGCCAGCAGCGCAAAACAGAACAGCACCACCAAAATGGCGACAAAAACCCGCGTGCGAAAGCGCGACAGGTCGGCTTCAACGTCTCGCAATTCAGTCATCTTGAAAATTGCCCCCACGGTCGATCACTGCGTGTATCTCCCTGCCCCCCGAGGGGGCCGCTGCGCCTGCGGCCTGGCAGAGCCAGTTCCGCGGCCCCTGCTTGCAATTCGGGGAGAACTTGGGGGTCATATCTAAAGTGGACGGTTCTCGTCGGGGTTAGGTGCTCTTCGTTGCGGCGCGAGCAGCAAGATGCTGACCACGGGCCACAGCAGCGACTCTATCAGCGGTGCCAGCAAAATCAACCACCCCGGAAAAGCACCCCCGCCAATCAACCGGATGATCAGTTCGACCCCATGCGCAGCAGCAAACAGTGGCAGTACCTGCAGCGCCTGCGACGGCACTGGAAACCACAACAGACGGCGGTGAATCATGGTGGCAAAAAAGCTCAGGGCGGTGTAGCTCAGGGCGTGTTGGCCGAGCAATGACGACTGATGCACATCTATGCCCAGTCCAAACATGAACGCCAGGCCGATGCCCACGCGCCGTGGCTGGTGCACGTTCCAGAACACCAGCACCAACGCCATGAAGTCAGGCATCCAGGGCGCACGGCCCAGGGGCAGCATGTTCAGCAGCAGCGCGGATATCAGGCTGGCCCAGATGAACAGCGGATTGGCTGGCAGCAGCAGTTGCTGGCCAGATGGCATGATCATGTCAAAACCCTCGTGCTCATTTGCCAACTCCTTTTTTAGGTGCAGCAACGGCCTCTGTGGTAGCTGGCCGTGGCGGTATTTGCGCCGACACCGGCGTGACAACGATGACGTGTCTTGCCCCGGTGACGAGCGCCTGCGGAGTGCAATAAATTTTGGCAAAAGCCGACTCGGCGCGGCGCTCGATATTGCTGATTTTGGCCACGGGCAAGCCAGGCGGGTACACACCATCCACACCGCTGGTGGTCAGCAAGTCGCCTTCCTTGACGTCCGAGTTGCTGCCCATAAACCGCAGTTCCAGCCCGCTGCCAGAAGCACTTGGGTCGCCATACGCCACGCTTCGTGCGCCGGTACGCACATTTAGCACCGGAATAGCCAGCTCGCGGTCGATCACCAGCGTGACCTCACTGACCAGCGGGTGAACGCGGGTGATCTGGCCCAGCACGCCTGATTCGTCCAGCACGGGTGAGCCGAGCTCGACGCTTTGCAGCGAGCCTTTGTCGATGATGATTTTGCGGGTGTAAGGATCTGCGGCGTCATACAGAACCTCAGCGGCCATGACGGATGCGGCGAGTTGCTCGCGCAAACCCAGGACTTTGCGCAACCGGTCGTTTTCAAGCAGCAGCTGTTCGACCTGCCCTGCCCGCAGTGATTGCAGGGCCAGCTTTTTGGCGGCTTGTTCACTGCTGGAATTGGCCTGATTCAGACCCGTCAAATAAGTACCCGCCCTACGCACAGCCCGCACGGGTTGCAGCGCCAGCCACTGCACCGGGTACAACGCCGTGCTCAGGGCCGCACGCACGGGCTGCGTGATGCCAAAACGCACGTCGGCCACCATTAAAAACAGCGACAGGGCGCTGAAAAACATCAGCTTTGAAAGCGCCGAGGGCCCCTGTTTGAAAAAGGGTGGCGGGGAGCGGTCAAGGGTTCCGAGTGGCATGTCTTGCTACCGCTGCGCAGACTGAAAAGTAGCGTGCTTCCGGGCCTTACTCGGAGGTAAAAATCGAACCCAAGCGGTCCATGCGCTCCAGCGCCATGCCGCAACCACGCACCACACAGGTCAGCGGCTCTTCCGCCACCAGCACGGGCAGGCCGGTTTCTTCGGCCAGCAGCCTGTCCAGGTCACGCAGCAAGGCGCCACCACCGGTCAGCATCATGCCGCGGTCGGCAATGTCTGCGCCCAGCTCTGGCGGGGTTTGCTCCAGTGCGTTTTTGACGGCACTCACAATGTTGTTCAGCGGGTCGGTCAACGCTTCAAGGATTTCGTTGCTGGAGATGGTGAAACTGCGCGGCACACCTTCGCTCAGGTTGCGGCCCTTGACTTCCATCTCCTTGACTTCAGAACCGGGGAAGGCCGAGCCAATGTTTTTCTTGATGGCTTCAGCGGTCGGCTCGCCAATCAGCATGCCGTAGTTGCGGCGGATGTAGTTGATGATGGCCTCGTCAAACCGGTCACCGCCCACGCGCACGCTGCCTTTGTAGACCATGCCGCCGAGTGAAATCACGCCGACTTCGGTGGTGCCGCCACCAATGTCAACCACCATCGAGCCACTGGCCTCACTGACGGGCAGACCAGCGCCAATGGCGGCGGCCATGGGTTCTTCAATCAGGTACACGTCGCGTGCGCCAGCGCCCAAGGCGCTTTCACGAATCGCGCGGCGCTCGACCTGGGTCGAACCACACGGCACGCAAATGATGATGCGCGGGCTGGGCTTGAAGAAGCTGCGCGGATGCACCATTTTGATGAACTGTTTGAGCATTTGCTCGGTGACGGTGAAGTCGGCAATCACGCCGTCTTTCATTGGGCGAATTGCCTCAATGTTGCCAGGCACTTTGCCCAGCATGGCCTTGGCTTCGCGACCCACGGCCTGAATGGTTTTGCGGCCTTGCGGGCCGCCTTCATGGCGAATCGCCACAACCGATGGCTCGTCAAGCACGATGCCGCGGTCGCGGACATAAATCAGGGTGTTGGCGGTGCCAAGGTCAATGGCCAGGTCGGTGGAAACGTACCGACGGAAAGCTTCAAACATGGTCAAAAGTCCGGTTTGCGCTTAAACAACCTGATCAATCCCATCAATGTTGTGCAAGCGCCTTGTAATGAATCTGTGAGCACGACATCGAAGCCAGACCTGCTTAAACCCGTTTCAAGCCCTCAAAAAGCGCCTAAAGGGTGCAACCGGCTTCGATTTCACACCAAAGGCAGGATAATAACGCATCCCCCCTAGGGCAATCCCGCGTATTCGGGCAGATTTGCCTTTGCTCACACCTGAAATCACACGTTTTTTATCTTTGACCCATGGCACTGACATCCCACGACATTGCAAGAGTCGCCAATCTGGCACGCCTTGAGCTCCGGCCTGATGAAACCGACCGCGTCCTTGGCCAGTTGAACGGCTTTTTTAATCTGGTCGCACAAATGGAGGCTGTCAACACCGACGGCGTCGAGCCCCTGGCGCACCCAGCCGCCATTTTGGGCGATGTGGCGCTGCGTTTGCGCAACGACACCCCAAGCGAGCCGAACCAGCGTGACATCAGCCAGGTGAGCGCGCCCGCCGTCGAACGCGGCCTGTTTTTGGTACCGAAGGTGATTGAATGAACACGGCCCTTGATTTGCACGACTTGAGCGTGTTTGACCTGGCCGCCAAACTGGCCGAACGGAACGTTTCCAGTGTTGAAGTGACCCAACATTTTTTAGCCCGCGTCAAAGCTGAGCAACTGGGCGCCTTTTTAGCCATTGATGCCGATGTGTCATTGGCGCATGCCAAAGCGGCTGATGCACGCTTGGCCGCTGGCGAACGCACACCCCTGCTGGGCGTGCCGCTGGCGCACAAAGATGTATTTGTGACCCGCGAATTCCCGACCACAGCGGGTTCAAAAATGCTGGCCAACTACCGCAGCCCGTTTGATGCGACAGTGGTCAGCAAGCTGGGGGTTGGACCTGGCGGGGCGGGCATGGTCACGCTGGGCAAGCTCAATTGCGACGAATTTGCCATGGGCTCGGGCAATGAAAACAGCGCCTACTTCCCCACCAAAAACCCGTGGGATGTCAGCCGAATACCCGGTGGTTCGTCGGGCGGTTCAGCGGCAGCCGTTGCTGCACGCCTGATTCCCGCTGCCACAGGTACCGACACAGGTGGCTCGATTCGCCAGCCAGCATCGCTGACGGGCATCACCGGCATCAAGCCGACCTACGGCCGCTGCTCGCGCTACGGCATGGTGGCCTTTGCCAGCAGCCTGGACCAGGCCGGGCCGATGGCACGCAGCGCACTGGACTGCGCCCTGCTTTTGAGCGCTATGGCCGGGCCAGATTTGGATCGCGACTCGACGTCGCTGGACATGCCAGCCGTTGATTATGCTACTGATTTAATAGCTGCTTGCGCCGGAAAACAGGGCGATTCAGCCCAAAAACACCCTCTAAAAGACCTCAAAATCGGCTTGCCGAAGCAGTTTTTCGGTGCAGGATGCTCGCCAGACGTTCTTCAGGCCGTTCACGCCGCACTGGCTGAGTATGAAAAGCTGGGTGCGACGCTGGTTGAGGTTGATTTGCCGCTGACCGAGCTGTCGATTCCGGTCTATTACGTCATCGCGCCCGCAGAAGCCAGCAGCAACCTGAGCCGCTTTGACGGCGTGCGCTACGGCCACAGGGCGGCGCACTACACCGACCTGAACGACATGTACAAAAAGTCGCGCTCCGAAGGCTTTGGCGATGAGGCCACGCGGCGCATCATGATTGGCACCTATGTGCTGTCACACGGCTATTACGACGCGTACTACCTCAAAGCCCAAAAAATCCGTCGCCTGATTGCGCAGGACTTTCAAAAAGCGTTTACCCAGTGCGACATCATTGCCGGGCCGGTGTCACCGACTGTGGCCTGGAAGATTGGCGACAACAAGGCCGACCCAGTGGCCAACTACCTGGCGGATATTTACACCCTGTCATCCAGCCTGGCTGGCTTGCCCGGCATGAGCGTGCCCGCCGGTTTTGCTTCATCACAAGCAGGGGGGGGCATGCCGGTGGGCTTGCAGTTGATTGGCAACTACTTCAAAGAGGCGCAGATGCTGGGCGCAGCGCATGCGTATCAAATGGCGACGGATTGGCACATGCGTAAACCAAGATTTGGATGAGCCGCAATGGATGATTTGACTTTACTTTTTGAGCGGCTTCAAGTTCTGATTGAGCAAGAACGATTTGAAGAACTTGAAAGTGACACCATCGAATTTAAGCCTTGCCCCTCTACTGGGCAAAGTTGGGCGGAGCGCTTCAAATCTGTAAACGCCTTTTTAAACACCCGAGGCGGGCTACTTGTCTTAGGCATCAAAGAAGAAGGTCAAGGCAAACACCGGAAATACGTCGTCCCCGGCTATGACCAATCCGCAGAGAATAAGCTGAGCGAAATGCGAAGTGCATTTACTGATGTCGAAAAACATCCGCTCGATTTGACAGAGTATTTACCCCCAACAGAGCTTCGCTTGTTCATGGGTCACCGCATCGCGATTCAGCGCGTTGATGCCCTACCGGCACAAAAACGCTTTGTTTTCTACGATGGTCAAGCTTACAAGCGGCAACTTACGGGTGACCTGAAAGTCAAGCAGCCCGAGTTGGATCGGCAGGTCGAACTCATCGAAGAGTTTGCACAGGCGCGCGAACTCGAAAGGCTCGGAACGGAAGGGCTTGAGAGCATCGACCTGGATAAGCTAAACGAATATATCGTGCAGCTAAATCGACTCCAAAAAATCGAAACACTCAAACCCAGCCTTCAGGAAGCCGCTGCTTTTTTAGAACGGAAGAAGTTTCTGGTAGACGGCCGGCTAACCTTGCTCGGAGGCTTGGTATGTGGCGCGCATCCAGGTGATCTGCTTGGTTTTAGAGCACATGTGCATGGCTATGTAAGCGCCCTTGATCAAGATGCACTGGTTGCGCGTGACAAGCAAGACATGATCGCCAATGTGTTGCCGCTACTTGAGCAGGCTAACGCCTATGTGCTTCGCAATATTCAGGCGGGCGTAAGCACCGTTCGCGGCGGCACAGTCACTCCGCAGTATCCCGAGGCAGTACTCCGTGAAACCATCAATAACGCGCTGGCACATCGTGACTATTCGATTAACAAGCAAGTGGTCATTTCGATCACACCAGGGCGACAAATTGAAATTACTAACCCGGGAAAATTCAGAGATCAACTCCTCCTAAACCATTCTTCTGCCCATCAGGGTCATTCACCTATTCTTCGTGTAGTACCTGAAACCAAGCCACGCAATCCCCGTTTGGCTGACGTCTTACGCGTTTACAGCAAATGGGAAGGGCGTGGAATAGGCATGTCGACTTTGGTGAGTCTAAGTCTTGAGAATCGTTTGGATTTGCCATACTTTAAATTTAAATCTGATGAGGTGACGCTTGTGTTGCAGGCCGGGCAGTTGATTGACCCTCGAATAACTGAACTCTTTGGCTCTCGTGACGCTTACATCGCGAACAAATTAGGTAAATTGGACGAATTTTCGGTTGAAAAGCAAGCGGTGTTGGCCTACTTTATCAAGAGCGAATGGGCAAACCTGGAGGGAAAATACTGTGTTTTGTTGACGCCTGATAACAATCACGCACAAGCTATTAAGGCGCTGGAAGCAGCAGGGTTAATTTCTCGTGATGCCAGAAGCGCTGACCTTTATCCGGTTTATACAGCCGACCGAAATCTGCTGTCCGATAATTTTGAGATCGAGTTGCAGCAGCAATTTGGCAACGCACTTGATGAGCTGACTTTATTAGGCAGAAAAATTCTTAGCGTAGCCTATCGTTACACCAATTTCAGCTCAAAAAGAATGATCAATGCAAATCAGGCTAGCTTTGCTCTTTGGGCATCTGAAGGTAAAGATCAAACGGATATTCGAGAATTTGACCGCTTTAACCGCAGCGTTCGAAAGATATTCAACCTTCTCGAAAAACAAAACTTTATTCAAAAAGCGCCTGCGGGCAATGGTAAAAGTAAAGGTTATATCCTCTCTTCGAGTTTGAGGGGAATACAAAGAGGACTTTTTTAGGCATGTCGAAACTTGTAAATGGCTATGAAGTCGTCATCGGCTTTGAAACCCACACCCAGCTGACCACGCAATCCAAGCTATTCAGCCGTGCGTCCACGTCGTTCGGTGCAGAGCCAAACACCAACGCATCAGCGGTTGACTTTGCGTTGCCTGGTGCGCTGCCGGTGATGAACAAAGGTGCGGTGCAGCGGGCGATTGAGTTTGGCTTGGCAGTCAATGGTCACATTGCCGAGAGCAGCGTGTTTGCGCGTAAAAACTACTTTTACCCGGATCTGCCCAAGGGCTACCAGATCAGCCAGTTTGAGATTCCAGTGGTGCAGGGCGGCGCGGTGGAGTTCTTTTTGGATGGCGAGAAAAAAACCGTGCGGCTGGTGCGCGCGCACCTGGAAGAAGATGCGGGCAAGTCGCTGCATGAGGATTTCGTCGGCATGAGCGGCATCGACTTGAACCGCGCTGGCACGCCGCTGCTGGAGATCGTGACCGAGCCGGACATGCGCAGCAGCGCCGAGGCCGTGGCCTACGCCAAAGAGCTGCACAAGATAGTGACTTGGATTGGCATTTGCGATGGCAACATGCAAGAAGGCAGTTTCAGGTGCGACGCCAATGTGTCGGTGCGCAAACCCGGCGCCCCATTGGGTACGCGCCGCGAGATCAAAAACCTGAACAGCTTCAAGTTCATGCAGCAGGCAATGGACTACGAGATTCGCTGGCAAATCGAGCAGATTGAAGACGGCCACGGTATTCAGCAGGCCACAGTTTTGTTTGACCCGGACACGGGCGAGACGCGCGCCATGCGCAGCAAGGAAGACGCGGCAGATTACCGCTACTTCCCCGACCCGGACCTGCCGCCGCTGGTGATTGGGCGGGATTGGGTGGAGAAGACGCGCGCCTCAATGCCCGAACTGCCCGAAGCCAGGATTCAACGATTTATGCAGACCGAGGAGTACCGCAAGCAGTTACGTCAAGATATTGAGACTTCTTACAACATTTGCATTTACGGTTTGACGCAGTATGACGCTCAAACTTTAGCGTCCAGCAAGGCGCTGTCAGATTACTTTGAGCTTGTCGCGCAAGCCAGCGGGCAACCCAAGCTATCGTGCAACTGGGTGTTGGGCGAAGTTACTCGACGATTAAATATCGCAAGTATCGATATTGAGAATGTGCCAGTACCGCCTAGGGCACTTGCACGACTCATAAAGCGCATCGCCGACAACACCATCTCCAATAACGCCGCCAAGCAAGTTTTCGACGCACTCTGGACGGGCGAAGGCACTGACGTCGACGTCATCATCGAAGCCAAAGGCCTCAAACAAATCAGCGACTCTGGCGAGCTCGAAAAAATCATCGACGACGTCCTGGCCGCCAACGCCAAAAACGTCGAAGAGATCCGCGCAGGCAACGCCAAAGCCATGAATGCACTCGTCGGCCAGGCCATGAAAGCCACCAAGGGCAAAGCCAACCCGGCGCAGGTCAACGAGCTGTTGAAGAAGAAAATCGGCTGAAAGGAACTGCAAGCACGCTACTTATTCAGGAGCTGCTTGCGCCTGCATTCATTGGGTTAAACGCCTATTTGATGCTTGAAATAGGCCGAAATCAGGAGTTTTCAGGGCTTTTTAGCACCGCCAGCCGCTGCAGCGGTTGACGACGGCCCCGCCACATCCCATTGCGGTTTGAGCTTGGCCGCCTCTAGCTCAAAGCGCTGGGTGATGCGCTTTTTCTCAGCCTCTTGATCGGCCAGCAAACGCTTTTGTGCCGCGATGTTGCCGTCGGTCTCGTCCAGTCGGCGCTTCAATGCGGGGGGCGCTTTACCAGGGGAGCTTTTGTAAAACTCCAGCTCGGTGGTGATGCTCTTGCGTTGCACGGCCAGGTCTTCAGACCGTTTGGTGGCGGTTTTGAGGGTGTCGTTGACCACCTCCAGCGCTAGAGCGCGTTCTTTGTCGTGGCTGGCGCGGTCGGGGTAGCGCGTCATGAGCGCACGGTCGCGGAGCTTTTCTTCCGCCGCCCGCGAGCGTGCTTCAGCCTCGGCTTTTTCTTTTTCTTCCAGCGCAGCCCTTTCCTGCGGCGTTGGCGGCGGTGCCAGAACACGTTTGACTGTGCCTGCGGGGCTGATCTCTTTCTGGGCGCGATCCATGCACTCTGCAATGGGGCGGTCAGAGGTGATCTTGCGGCCCTTGCCATCGATGCAGGTGTAAATGCCCTGCGCCATGACCTGGCCACACATCAGCAGCGCAAAACTGCAAGCCATCGTCCATCGTGTCGTCAAGCTCATTTTTTAATCTCCATCGACGCCATAACGCTGCCTGTAGGCCAGCACAGCATCGTACGCAGTTTTAAATTCTGCCTGCTCGCCCGGGCTGCTTTGATGCCGTGCCAAATAGTCCAGCAAATCCGTCAGGCGGGCAATGGCGGTGACTTGCATGCCCAGTTGTGCTTTAACGTATTGCACGGCACTGTAGTTCACATCCTGGCCGTTTTCAATGGCTTTTTCTTGTCTGTCCAGCGCAATCGCCACGGCGTGCGGGGTGGCACCTGCGGACTGGATGATGGCAATTGACTCCCGTACTGCCGTGCCAGCCGACATCACGTCATCCACGATCAGCACCCGGCCTTTGACGGGTGCGCCAACCAGCGTGCCGCCTTCGCCGTGGTCTTTGGCCTCTTTGCGGTTGTAGGCAAAAGGCAGGTTGCGACCCAGTCGCGCCAGCTCAATCGCCACGGCGGCAGCCAGCGGAATGCCCTTGTAGGCGGGGCCAAAAATCATGTCGAATTGCAAGCCGGTTTTTTCTTCTTCGGCCAGCAGTTGCCGCGCATAAAATTGCGCCAGTTTGCCCAGCTTGGCACCATCGTCAAACAGCCCGGCGTTGAAAAAATACGGGCTCATGCGCCCGGCTTTGGTTTTGAACTGTCCGAATTTGAGAACACCGGAAGCTATTGCAAACTGCACAAATTCTTGTGCCAGTGTGCTACCCGAACCGTCTCGTTGAATGTCTTGCCCCGCCATAGGAGTTGATTCCATTGTTTAAATTAACCAGCCTGAACCTGAACGGTATCCGATCTGCCAGCAGCAAGGGGCTTGAGGCCTGGCTGACCAGCTACAAGCCGAATTGTATTTGTGTGCAGGAAATCAAAGCCCAGGCCCCTGACATGGTGGGCAAGTTTGAAGAGTTGGCCGGCATGAAGGGCTACTTTCAGTTTGCCGAGAAAAAGGGGTATTCAGGTGTGGGCGTGTACACCCGGTACGAGCCGAGTGATGCGATCATCGGCTACGGGTCTACCGAGTTTGATCCCGAAGGCCGCTATGTGGAACTGCGCTTTGACAGGCCAGGCCGCCAGCAGTGCCCCAAGCTGTCAATCATCAGCGCGTACTTTCCCAGTGGTTCGTCTGGGCCAGAAAGGCAAGAAGCCAAATTTCGTTTTCTTGCCGAGTTCTACCCGCACATGCTGGCCTTAAAACAAGAGCGAGACTATGTGCTGTGCGGCGACATCAACATCGCGCATCAGGAAATTGATTTGAAGAACTACAAGGGCAACAAAAAGAACAGCGGCTTTTTGCCTGAAGAACGCGCGTGGATGACCCGGCTGCTGTCTGAAGCCGGCAAGGTGGATGTGTACCGTCAATTGCAACCCACCACCACCGACGCGGCCTACACCTGGTGGAGCAACCGGGGCCAGGCCTACGCCAACAACGTGGGCTGGCGGCTGGACTACCACCTGGCCACACCCGCCGTGGCGGCACTGGCCCGGACCGAGCACATCTACAAAGACCAGCGCTTTTCAGACCATGCGCCGATGACGGTGGATTATGAGTTGACGCTTTGATCTAGCAGCATGGCAGCTTTCGACGACAAAGCGGAATACTGACTCTTGAACTCAGCGCCACAACGCGGTCATCCGTTTGAGCTGCGCTGCCAACTGGACGGCGGTTCGGATTGCAGCGCACGCAGTCATTCAGGTGTAGCCTCTGCCGGGCTATGATATTTGCATTGCAAAATGTCGGACAGCTTGGTCCGGTGCCAATGCGCCAAGATAGGCGGCAAAATAAAGGAAGACTGTAGTGACACTCGCGTTTCAGGAAAATCCTTTGCAAACCTTGGCTGCATGCGGCTTGTCCCCTCATCGACTGATTCGTATCCGGTGGCCGGATTCTGGTTTATCTGGTCGGATAAGCTGAGATTTCCAGAATATCCGACGCTCTACATCACGTTAGGCGTCTTTGGGCACATGCGAGACAACCCAGCCGTCTGCTACCTGTGCGGCAAACCGCTGACTGCACCAACTAGCAACGACCATGTTCCGCCCAAGCAGCTGTACACCGCGGAAATTCGAAAGGCTCACAGCCCAAACTTGCTAACGATCTCCGTGCACAAGGACTGCAATCTCGCCTATCAGTACGACGAAGACTATTTCGTAAACACGCTTGCTCCTTTCGCCGTCGGGTCATATGCCGGCAACTCCTTCATTCGAGACGTTTGGTCGAAATACGCGGACGGCCAAAAGCAAGGTTTGGTCGGCAAGGTTCTGCAGGAGTTCGAACACCAGCCAAGCGGCATTGCTTTGCCCGACCATTTGGTAGCGAAACGCTTTGATGGCAAACGCCTTCACGGGGTCGCTTGGAAGATCATTCGTGGCTTGTACTTTCACCAGTACAAGCAAGTTCTTCCAGAAGACACACCGAACAGCCTGCAGATCATTCCCCCAGATCAAGTGCCGCCGAAGGAGTTCCTAATCGGCCTGCCCGATCACCCAATCCATGGGCAGTACCCCGGCGTGTTTGACTACAAGTTCGCAAAGTTTCCAGGGGCGCAGAATCTCAACTACTGGGCGATGCTGCTATGGGACAAAGTCATTCTGATCTCGGCCTTTCACGACCCCGCTTGTTCATGTGAGCACTGCGCTTCACTGCCAAGCAGAAGTCCTGCAACCAAAGCGTAGTTCGATGCAGACGCCCAACCATTCCATCGAGAGGAGTTGCCCCGGCAAGCCGGGTCAAGCCTCTCATGTCAAACGTTAAACACCCTAAAGCCGCCCTGCTCGGAATTAGGTTACCTGATACCGGTCGGTCGGCTCAGACCGCTTGTAGCCTCAAAGCAGACGTTTCAGCCGTCGGCAGCCCAAAGAGCTACGTCAAAGCCCAAGCGTGATGTTCGGGTTTTTGCCGCACCATCCACCACCTCAGCCTCAGCCTCAGCCGCGCTGGCACGCACGGAGCACATCTACCAAGACCAGCGCTTTTCAGACCACGCACCGATGACGGTGGATTACGCGCTCGAGCTGTAGCGATTGAAATAGGTCAACTACACAACCGACGTGGCGCAGCTCATCGGCGCATCTGCCGAAGACAGGGTGGATAAGATCACCATCAGTGGCAAGAAACTGCCCATCAGAAACTGCCATCTGGTGCCGAAACTGTTTTGTGCCATCGCAGATTCGCGTGTCCAGCTTGAATTTTTAAGGAAAAAAACATGACCCCCTGTTTGCACCATGATGCTCGCCGATTGGGCGCTGCCCTGATTTGGTTGACCGCACTTGGCCTGTCTGGATGCGCTGCTGTTGCGCCATCGGGCATGTCGCTCAGCGCGTCCTATGAAGCTGCGATTGCAGATGCTGCGGTGGCCAGCCCGCGCAAGGTAAGTGCGCTGATGCCCTTGCCGGCGGGCGAGAAGGTTCGCGTTGTGTCGTGGGTAACGGAAAGCCGCATACCCTGCAAAGCGCCCGACACAAGCTGCGCCACGACCACGCCCCCAGACCGCCTATGGGTCACACTGGCAGGCGAAGTACAGGCGCGTTGCCAAGCGTGGGGCTTGCGCGGCGATGCATTGCGCCAACGGCTGGAGCAACTGCTGGGGCTGCCACTGGATCCGCCTTTGCAATTCCGCAAAACCCGGTTTGTGACGATGGAAGTCGCCCGTGAGCGTCTTGACAGACCCTGCCTTGGCATTGATGAAACCAGCCCGCAACGCCCCGTGTGTACCGTCGGCATCATGGCCAACCGAGCGCCAGATGTGCGCGACTACGTCCTCAGGCAAATGGCAGACTCGTTTGTGGTGGGCGGCCCGACTGGCCCCGGCTATCCGTTTACCCGTCTGGGTTACACATACGACTGGAGCCCCATGAACGCGCAGACGAATCGCTATGGCGCTTCCGAATTTTTAGTCCAGGCCAGCACATCGGCAACCGTTATCTCGCAGCAGGAAACCAACGCTTACTGTGCCGTTCCCTAGCGTGCAACACCTCACTAGTATTTCGTTTCAATAAAACATTTACTTAATAAAGCTAATCTGCGATCATGTCAACCCAGTACCCCAACAGGAGACTGCAATGGCAAGACCAACGGCAAGGGCGGCACTGGTGCTCAGCCCATCTGAGCGAATCATG
>JANMIH010000128.1:0-2553 GCA_031375685.1 Polaromonas sp.
GCTCCATGCAGGCCTGCCGGCGGCGGGTAATGCATGGGTACATGCACGACCGGGGGTGCCTCCGGCGGCCCGGCAGGGGCCTGTTTTTAAGATACCCCAAAACCAACTCGGGGAAATTACAGAAAGGATGTTGCACTAACCGTTTGTCAGCCCTGTGGCATTGGCTGGATGCGGTCCTCACCCGCACCGCGATGCCGCCAGGCTCGCAACCTTTTGACTGCGGCTTGCAAGCCAGCGCGGTGCGTATACCTGCAGCAGATGACCTGAAATTGTTTGGCTGGTACGCCGTGTCAAACCTGGCGGGCCCGCGCCCGGCGGCGGTGCTGCTGCACGGCTGGGGCGGTAATGCCAGCAATTTGCTACCAGCCGCCAAAACACTGCATGACGCTGGGTACGCCGTGCTGCTGGTCGAGGCCCGCAACCACGGCCGCAGCGACCATGAAGGCCATTAGTCCCTGCCCCGCTTTGCGCAAGATCTGGACAGCGCCATTGACTGGCTGGCGGCACAACCGGGTGTTGACGCGGGCGCCCTGGTAGCGCTGGGCCATTCGGTCGGCGCGGCAGCGGCGCTGTTGTCAGCATCGCGCCGCAATGACCTGGCCGCCGTCGTCAGCGTGTCCAGCTTTGCCCACCCTGAGCAACTCATGCAGCGCTGGCTGGCCGAGCGGCGCGTGCCCTATTGGCCGCTGGGCTGGCTGGTCAACCGCTACCTGGAGCGCATCATCGGCGCGCGTTTTGACGACATCGCCCCTGTCAACACCTTGGCCAAAGCCAGTTGCCCCATCTTGCTGGTGCATGGCCTGCAAGACACCACTGTGCCGGTGATGGACGCACGACGCATCTGGCACAGCCGCAGCACGACCGAAGCCACGCTGATCGAATGCAACGGCACCCACGACGCGTTTGACGACCTGCACGCCGTGACGCGGCAGATTTTGAGCTTTTTGGGGCCTGTGGTGCGGGTGGGTGTTTGAGAGTTTGGATGATGGCGCTACTCAATCAGTAGCTGCTTGCGCACGTATTTATTGGGCTGGAAGTCTAAATGATGGGTTATTTTGGCCTTTAGACAGTTTTTCAGTGGTCAATTTGGCTCTTGAATTGGCTTGAGTTGGCAAAATCGGGCACTTTTCAGGAGTCATTTAGGCCTCTAGCTACCTGTTTATATGCGCAAGCAGCTATATATTTAGCAGCAACCAATCTTCTGATCAAAAGCGAGTTTCAGGTTACGCTTAGCTAACTCGACTTACGGCTAGCCGCTTACAGATAACTTTGATCTCGCCCTCCAATCACCCCGGTATTTGTGCAACTGCTTTTCGAGAATCCCGACCAAACAAGCCTGAGAAATCATTGCTCCACATAGGGCTGAGCGGCTTAGGAATCCAGTAAGTCAATCCACTTGCTGCTGTCTCATGCGTTGAATAGTTCGGCTCACTCAAAAAACCCACGCCTACAACGTGGGGGTACACCGGCCGCTGAAGAAACGCGCTTGCTTTCCAAGCAAGAGCAGAGTAATTACCATCTTTTCCCTCATCTCTCGTGATGCTAGCCAGCTGCTTACTACCAAGTCCTTCAAAGATGGAAAACATCGCTCCTGGTCGAGTACCTGTCAACTGGCGTCCAGCCGACTCACAATAAGTCGAGAAAAGCTCATGAAGCATTGAGTCCGGCTGAGCACTTTCGAGAACAACTACTACGACTCCGTGCTTTGCACCATTCGCAGCGAAAATCATTGAATGAGCATTGTGCTTTCCCAGAATTTGGTTAACAGATTCCAACGTCTGACTTGAAACAGGTCTCGTCAGCGGTCCCAGCACGGAGGGTGAAAAATCAACCATTTGCACCCGAGTGCCATCTGACAGCTCTCCAGACTTGCCACTTATGAGGATGTCTGAAACGCCACGACAAAAGTCATCTAGAAGTTCTTTAGCTGGAAGCTTTCCAGGTACAGTGATCCGCATGCCAAGACCGCGTCCATGCTTTCTCGCGACAAGTTGAATCCCTTCAGTCGATTGCAACCGATCGAGGCACTCCCGAGCTTCTACGCGGTGGATCTTGCGGCCCTTGTCGTGCGTTACAAATTTGCATTCGATCTCCAGCCCATTCGGTCCAATATCCTCTACAAGTAGATCGAAATTCTCACGGCTACTTCCAAGCTCAGGAAAAACTACTCGCCTTCCTGCAACGATGAAATGAATTGCAACCTGCGCCTCGAGCTGGATAGCCTGCAGCATGCGAGGCTCACGTATGGCCTCGATCAACCGCGAAGCAAGAATACGAGCACGTTTGTTGTTAATCGTACGAGCAGCGTCAAGTAACTGCATTGCCTGCCAAGCGAAGACAAAAGTCTCTATGAGCCGATTCTCCGATGTCAGAAGCCAAGGCAAGCGGCCACCATGTCTTGCAGCGGCCTGAGAGCATTCTTCCAGTGCGAGCACGACTCTATTCTGCTCCAGCAGAACCTCACGCAAGTGCGGCTTACTCTCAATCTCGGCGCGCACGACGGTAGCGCGATTGATCCAGTTCATTTCACCGATCGCTTCGCTGAATCGTTGG